>JADGGM010000248.1 GCA_019689955.1 Gemmatimonadaceae bacterium | reverse complement strand
ATACGAGCCCGGGGCGCGACGGCCGCGCGCGCGGCGTGGTGCTCGCCGACGGGACCGAGTACCAGGCGCGCCAGATCGCCTCGAACGTCGACGCGCACACCACGTTCCTCACGCTCCTCGACGAGCGCGAGCTCCCCGCCGAGTTCGTGGCCGAGGTGCGGCAGATCGACTACTCGAGCGCCACGCTCAAGATCAACGTCGCGCTCTCCGAGCTGCCGGACTTCACCGCCTGCCCCGGCACGGCGCCGGGGCCGCACCATCGCGGGACCATCCACATCGCGCCGACCCTGGAGTACATGGAGCGCGCGTACGACGAGTCCAAGTACGGCTGCCCGTCCACCGCGCCGGTGCTCGAGTGCACGATCCCCTCGGTCGTCGATCCGACGGTCGCGCCGCCGGGGAAGCACCTCATGTCGATGTTCGTGCAGTACGCCCCCGCGAAGCTCCGCGAGGGGACGTGGGACACGGTGAAAGAGTCGTTCGCCGACCGGTGCTTCGACGTGCTCGCCCAGTACGCGCCGAACTTCCGCCGCGCGGTGATCGACCGGCAGGTGCTCTCCCCCGTGGACCTCGAACGGCGGTTCGGGCTCACGGGGGGGAACATCTTTCAGGGGGCGATGACGCTGCACCAGCTCTTCTTCCTGCGCCCCGTGGCCGGCTACGCGGACTACCGGACCCCGATCCGCGGGCTCTATCTGTGCGGCGCCGCGACGCACCCCGGCGGCGGGGTGATGGGGGCGTGCGGGTACAACGCGGCGCGCGAGATGCTGCGCGACTGACGCGCGGCTACGCGCCCTCGCCGAGCGCGGCCTTCACCTGCGCGTCGAACGCCGCCGCGAGGCTCTCGCGCGGCGCGTACGGCCCCGGCGTGTAGGCGCGTGACGCGACGCCGAGCTGGCTCAGCTCGCACACGTGCCAGTCCTGGCGGTTGGTCATGTCCCAGAACGCCACGCCGTCGTGCGGGTCGTACGCCGGATCGGAGAGCGTGCCCGGGTGGAAGAGCCAGTCGCAGGTGATGTGCGTGCGCCCGGGGCCGTCGGGCCAGAGCGTGTGCACCATCACGTAGTCCGGGTGCAGGCTCAGGAGCATGTTGGGGAAGATCGAGTAGTAGTACACGCGCTGCCGGTCGTCGGCCGGCAGCTCCCCCACCGGGAGCCCGCACGGACGCCCGCTCATCGTCAAGCTCCCCCCGGGCTTGGCGATCACCATGTAGCCGCCGAGGAACGGGCCTTCGTACAGGTCGTTCTCGCCGCTGTTCGACGGCGTGAGACGCACGAGGGCGGGGTGGACGGGGGAGCAGTGGTAGCACTCCGAGTAGTTCTCGTGGACGAGCTTCCAGTTGGCGCGCACGTCGTACGTGATCCGCTCGGCGAGCACGAGCTCCGGCATCCCGAATCGCGCGAAGCGTCCGATGAGCGGCGCGAACGCCTGCGCGAACGGCTCCGGCGCGCGCGAGAGGTTGATGAACACGAACCCCTCCCACTCGGCGACCGCGACGGCGTGCAGCGGGTAGTCCGCCGGGTCGAACCCCTCGAGCCCGCGCATGTGCGGCGCGCCGATGAGACGTCCGTCGAGCGCGTAGGTCCACGCGTGGTACGGGCACTGGATCCCTTCCTCGAAGTGGCCGCGCGCCTCCTCGCAGATGCGTGAGCCGCGGTGGCGGCACACGTTGTAGAACGCGCGCACGCTCCCGCTCTCATCGCGCGTCACGATCACGCTCTCGGGGCCGACGCAGCGTACCACGAAGTCGCCGGGGTTCGCGATCTCGGCGGCGCGGCACGCGCACAGCCATCGCTCGACGAAGATGCGCTCCAGCTCCCGCTCGTACACGGCCGGGGAGGTGTACCAGCTTCCCGGCAAGGTGCGGGCACCGCGGATCGGGATCTCGGTGGCCTTGAGGAAGGTCGTCAAGTGTCCTCCAGCGTGAGGAGTCCGCCTCCAATGTGCGCCCGCGACGCGCCCGAGGGGAAGATGGGACGCCCGGCGCTCGGCGGGCCACTTTGTCCGCGGGTGGTACCGATGTAGACTATGGCGGCCCCCATGCCGCTGACCCTCCACGCCCCCACATGAATCTGCTCGAGCTCACCGCGCTCCTCTTCCTCGGCGCCTTCACGGCGGGTCTGATCGGCTCGCTCACGGGGCTCGGCGGGGGCGCCGTCATCGTCCCCCTTCTCACGATCGTCTTCGGCGTCGACATCCGCTACGCCATCGGGACGTCGCTGGTCTCCGTGATCGCCACATCATCCGGCGCGGCGGCGGCGTACGTGAAGGAAGGCTACACGAACATCCGTGTCGGGATGCTCCTCGAGGTCGCGACTACCATCGGCGCGCTCACCGGCGCGTTCGTCGCCGGGATCGTGGCGCCGCAGGTGATCGCGATCATCTTCGGCGTCGTGCTGTTGCACTCGGCGTGGCAGTCGTCGCAGCCGCGCGAGGAGCACGTCACCGGCGGCCCGCCCGATCGCCTCGCCACCTGGCTCAAGCTCGACTCCACCTATCCGACCCCGAACGGTCCGCAGGCGTACCAGGTGCACCGGATCCCGGCGGGGTTCGGGCTCATGTACGTGGCGGGGGTGCTCTCCGGGCTCCTCGGGATCGGCTCGGGGGTGGTGAAGGTGCTGGCCATGGACCGCGCGATGCGCCTCCCGTTCAAGGTCTCGACGACCACGAGCAACTTCATGATCGGCGTCACGGCGGCCGCGAGCGCGGGGGTGTACCTGCACCGCGGCTACATCGAGCCGGCGCTCGCGCTCCCGGTGATGCTGGGCGTGCTGAGCGGGGCGCTCCTCGGTGCGCGCGCGCTCCCCGGGCTCCGCACGCGGTCGCTGCGCCTGGTCTTCGCCGTGGTCGTGGCGGCGCTGGCGATCGAGATGCTCTACAACGGGATCACGGGGAAGATCTGATGGCCACCCACACCGACACGGCGCCCACCGCCGTCGGATCAGGGCATGCCCCGGCGGAAGAGCGCATGGAGCAGCTCGTCGGGAACCTGCTGCGCATCGGGGTGCTCATCGCCGCCGCCGTGGCGTTCCTGGGCGGGATCGCGTTCCTCGCCCACTACGGGCTCGCGCGCGCCGACTACGCCACGTTCCGCGGCGAGCCGACGGCGCTCAGCACGCTCGGCGGGATCGTCCGCGGCGCGCTCGCGCTCCACTGGCCGGCGGTGGTGCAGCTCGGGATCGTGCTCCTCATCGCGACCCCGGTGGCGCGCGTGCTCCTCACCGTGGTCGCGTTCGCGGTGCGCAAGGACTGGATGTACGTGCTCGTGAGCGCGGTGGTGTTCGCGCTCCTCGTCTACAGCCTGCTCGGCGGGTGAGGCGGGCGGCGCGCTGCGCCGCTCACCGCCCCAGCGCCACCGTGAGCCCGCCGTACACCGTGCGCCCCGGCGCGGGCTCGTAGTACTTCCCGGCGGCCGCGTTGATCGCCACCGACGCCACGTAGCGCTCGTCGAACAGGTTCTGCACGCCGAACACCGGGGAGAACCACGGGCGGTTGAACAGCGACACCGCGCCGAGCCGCACGTTCACCACCCCGTAGCCGCGCGCCGCGGCGCTGTTCGCGTCGTCCACGAACACGCGGCTCTGCGTCACCCCTTCCACCGTCGCGAACCAGTTCCCCTGGCGCCATGTGGCCGCGGCCTGGAACTGGTTGGTGGGGATCCCCGGGATCGTGTTCCCGTCGTAGCGCACGCCGTCCACGACGTAGTCGCGGAAGCGGAAGCGCGAGAAGCTGTACGACGCGCCGAGCTCCAGGCGGCCGAGCACCGAGGTCAGACCGACCTCGAACCCCTGGCGGCGCGTCCGCCCCGCGTTGCGGTAGAACGTGCGCCCGGTTCCCGACGCCGCCTCGAACTGAATCAGCTCGTCGCGCACCTCCGTGTCGAAGAGCGCGAGGTCGTACTGCACGCGCGAGAGCATGAGCCCCTTGAGCCCCACCTCGTAGGTGGTCGAGTGCTGCGGCTTGAGGTCGGGGTTGAGCCCCGCCGCGCCCGAGGGCTGGTTCACCAGCTCGGTCGTCGTCGGCGTCTCGAAGCTGGTCGCGATGTTGGCGTAGAGCGAGTGGAGCGGGGTGAGACGCGCGAGCAGCCCCACGATGGGGCTCACCGCGCTCAGCGTGCGGTCGCCGGAGTCGTTCGGGTCATCGGCGGTGATGAGGTGGTCCTGCAGCTCGAACTTCACGTAGTCGGCGCGCAGGCCGAGGTCCACCTGGTACCGGTCGCCGAACGGGATCTCGTCGCGCACGTACGGCCCCACGCTCGAGACGATCTCGCGCTGGTCGAGCTGGAGCACCCCCTTCTCGGCGCCGGGCACCGTGCACGTCGGGCTCGTGGGGCTCGGCGTGACGCCGTTGCAGTTGGCGTGGTTCAACCGTTTGTCGTTCTGGCGCTGCGCGTCCACGCCGATGGTGATCCGGTGGTCGATCCCGGCGAAGCGGAGCGGCGTCGCGTAGCGGAGCCCCGCGCCGTACGACGTACGGTCCACGTCGACAATGGCGAAGGTGAGCGGGTTGAACAGGTTGCGCGTGCCGCCGTAGATGAGCCCACTGAGCGTCGCGCCACCGGGGAGCGCGCGGTCCGCGAGGAGCCCGACCTGCACCTGCGACACCGTCTTGCGCGCACGCTTGGTCACCGAGAGCGGGTCGGCCATGCTCGGCGCGCTGTCGAACCGCGCGAGGGTGAGCGCGCCCGGGTTCTCGCCGAGCGGCATGTCGTAGCCCAGGACCTCGAGCGCCAGGTTCGTCTCCCCCACCGGGAGCGAGACGCGGCCGAAGGCGCTCGTGACACGCTGGCGCGCGTAGTCGCGATAGCCGTCCTGCGTGGTGTGGCTCACGTCCCCTTGATACTGCACGCGCCCGCTCGTGCCGCCGAAGACGGCGGTCCACCGCTGAAAGTCGAACGCGCCCCCCCAGCCGCGCGCCTGCACGGCGAACGGCTCGGCGGGGGCGGGGGCGGTGCGGATGTCGATCACCCCGCCGGAAGCGTTCCCGTAGAGCGCCGCCGCGCTCCCGCGGATCACCTCCACCCGGCCCACGGACTCCAGATCGAGATAGTCGACCGGCGTCTGGCCATCGGGGAGCGTGAGGGGCATCCCATCGCGGAGCACGCGCACCCCGCGCACGCCGAACGCGGAGCGGGACCCGAACCCGCGGATCGAGATCCGCGGGTCCTGCGACGGGTTGTTCCGATTCGCGACCGTGACCCCCGGGAGGAGGAGGAGCGTCTCGTCGAGCCCGATGTGCCGCTGCCCCGGGCGCATGCTGTCCGGCTGCGTGGTGGAGATCGCGAAGGGGAGCGTCAGCGGAGAGCGCGCCGTCTCGCGCGTGACGGTGACGACCGGGGCGAGCGTCTGCGGGACCGTGTCGCGCGGCACCGTGTCGCGTTGCTGCGCGGAAACTGGTCTGGCGAGCGAGGCCAGGAGGGCTACGGCGACCACCTTCAACCACACGGCGCTTCGGGCGTGCCGGTGCTCGATCATTCGGACATCTCCTCCAGAGTGACGCAAGCCGCGCTCCGCCGTCTCAGCAGAGT
>JADGGM010000247.1 GCA_019689955.1 Gemmatimonadaceae bacterium | reverse complement strand
GTCGCCACCTGCGGTGCGCGCGGCGAGGCGCACGCCGCGAGCGCGACCGCGACGAGCGGGACGAGCCGCGCGCGCCGCCCCCTCATGGGATGTTCGGGTTGGCGTCGATCTCGTCCTGGCTCACCGGGAGACAGAGCGAGCGGTCGCGCATGAAGTCGTCGTGCGCCGGGCCCGTGGCCGCGAACCAGCGGCTCTCGTCCCACAGGTGGCGCCCCTCGAGCCACGTCACCGCGCTCCGCTCGTTGCGCAGGAGCGCCCACGCCGAGTCGAGGCTGATCCCCGGATGGATCGACGAGAGCCCGTAGAAGCTCCGCTCCTGGTTGATCGCCGCGACCGCGCCCGCGACGTCACTGTTCAGGAGCGCGGCCTCCGCCTCGAGTGTCCGGAGCGCCGCACCCTTGACGAGCGGGATCGGCGAATCGAGGCTCGGGTACTTCCGCTGCCGGTAGACGGGCGACACGCCGTCCGCCCCCTTCTGGACGCTGCCGTCGCTCGCGTGCACCGTGTCCCACGGCGTGCGCGGGTCGTTGGTGATGCTCGCGCGCGGCGTCCCCGCGACGGTGAACGAGTAGACCTTGTGCGTGTCGTAGTTCACCGCGTTGTTCAGCGACGAGTTGTCCGCGCTGAAGAGCGCATCGTATTCGAACTCCGTGGGGACGTGCGCGGCATCGGCGATCGCCTCGGTCCACCGCCCGAGGTCCGCGCGCACCTCCGCGCGCCCGCCGTACGCCGCCATCATATAGTCGTCGTTCCCCGCGGCCGTGCCGATCGCGATGGCGTCGGTGAAGTACTGCTCCGCGCGCTCGAACGCGGTCGTCCGGTCGAGGAGCGGGCCGCCGTCGATCACCGCGTTGCAGTAGCTCTCGCCGATGAACCGGTTGGCGACCCCCGCGAGCACGTTCGCGCGCGCGGCGTACGCGCTCGATGCGTAGCCGTCGCCGAGCGTCGACTGCATGCGGGTGATCCCCTCCTCCGCCGTGATCCGCGCCTGCTGCACGCGCGACCACGTGGAGTTCTCGTCCTCGGGGGAGACGATGCCGTTCACGCCGCCGAAGTTCCCGAAGCTCCCGGAGAACGCCAGCTCGCCGCTCACCACACCGTCCATCTCGATCAGGTAATTGAGCGCATCCGACATCGCCGCCGACATCCCGGCGACGATCCCGGACACCGCGCCGGGGTTGTCGAGCTGGCTGTCCTCCGTGGGGCCGGGGTTCGACACATCGAGCAGCCCGCACCCGGCCGCGGAGAGCGCGGCGGCGAGGAGGGCCGTGCGCTGCCAGAGTTGCCGCGTCATCATGGTCGTCGCGCCTCGCATCTCAGTAGGTGATCCGCGCCGAGAGCTCGAACGTCTTGTAGTTCGGCAGATTGTAGTAGTCGCGCCGGCCGAGCGCGTTGATCCCCGCGTCGGTCACGTCCTGCACCTCCGGGTCGGTCCCGCCGTAGCGTGTCCAGGTGAAGAGATTCCGCCCCGCCAGCGTGATGCTCGCCGCGCTCGCGCCGCGGATCCACCGCGCGGGAAGGTTGTACGTGAGCGAGACCGAGCGGAGCTTGAAGAAGTCCGTCGGCTGCACCCAGAAGTCGGCGCTGCGTACGCTCGGGTCCTGGCTGCACTGCGCGCGCTGGAACGCCGTGACCCCGTCGAGCGCCGTCGCGTCCCCCTCCTCCGCGGCCGCGAGCTTGCGCTGCACGTCGTAGCACGGCACCCACGCCCCGCGCCGCTCGTTCTGGTAGCCCGTGTAGTTCACGAGGTGGCCGCCGTACTGCGCCTCCCCGACCGCGTCGAGCACGAGCCGCTGCGCGAGCATCACCGTGGTCCCGAGCCCGATGATCCGGTTCGGGTACTGCCGCCCCAGCGGTTGATCTTCCTCGATGATCGGGTCGGCGATCGCATCAGGGTTGGTCACGCGCTCCCCGAAGTACGTCGGGATCGCGTACCCCTCGCGCACGGACGTGCCGAAGTACGTGTCGATCTCCTCCCCGTGCAGGTCGATCGCCTTGCTCCCGAGGAGCGAGAGGTTCACGCGCGCGGTCCAGTCGACCGACGGCGTGCGCAGGAGCCCCACGGCGAGCTGCGCTTCGATCCCGCGGTTCTCCAGCGTTCCCGCGTTCACGAGCTGCGTCCCCCCCGTCCACTTGGACGGCGGGAGCGCGAAGCCGACGAGCGCATCGTACGTGCGCGCGCGGAACGCGCTCGCCTCGAGCGTCACCCGCCCGGCGAACGCGCTCGCGTCGAACCCGACCTCGATCTCGCGCGTGCGCTCGGGGCCCAGGTCCGCGTTCCCGATCTGCGCCGGGAGGAACCCCGTGTGCCCGCTGTCCGCGGGGGTCGTCGTCCACGTGCGCACCGCGTCGAACGCGCCCGGCGCCTTCCCCGACTCGCCGATCGCGGCGCGCAGCTTCATCGTTTCCCACCACTTGGGCCAGAACGCGTGCGACGAGAGGACGTACGACGCGCTGATCTTCGGGTAGGCCTGGAGCCCGAACCGGTCGCCGAAGGCGCTGTTCCCGTCCACGCGGATGCCGCCGGTCACGAACAGCCGGTCGCGCCACCCGACGACCTCCTGCGCGAAGAACCCGGCGTTCACCACCGAGAGCACGTTGTCCCCGTAGACCTCCGCCACGCCCCCGTTCACGAGCGTCGGCGTGCCGGGACCGGCGAAGTTGGAGACGTCGACCTCCGTCCACCGGTCGTAGTCGCGGAAGAGCTGTCCGCCCCAGGAGAACGCCGAGGTGAGCGACGGGCGGATGTCGCTCCGGAACGAGCCCACGTAGTCGAGCGAGAGCTTCGTGTGGCGCCGGTCCTCGTGCCACAGGTACCCCAGCTCCAACCCCGGCTCCGGGTACCCCCACGGGATCCCGGTGTCGTGGATGTTCGAGTTGAGGTCGAACCCCACGGTGAGGCGGTTCGAGAGCTGCGCAGTCGCGTCGTGGCGCAGCGTGACCCCGCCGGTCACGTGGTCGACGTTGGTGAAGAGCTGGTCGGTGAACACCGCGCTGTTGTCGACGCACGTCGCCGGCCCGGTGTACTCCGCGCACCGGCCGACGCCGACCATGTAGCCCGCGTCGGCGCGGCTCGCGTTGAGCATGAGCCCTTCGGAGTTGTCGCCGTCGGCGGCCCAGCGCGTCTTCCGCTTCTCGTACGCGGTGTTGACGGTGATCTGGAGCTTGTCGGTGGGGCGGAAGCCGAAGTTGCCGCGGAAGCCGCCGTCCTTGCTCCAGCTCGTGGGGAGCACGCCGCTCTCGTCGCTGTAGTTGGCCGAGGTGAAGTAGCTCATCTGGTCCGTGCCCCCGGCCACGGACGCGGTGTAGCGCTGCAGGCGGCCATCGTGGAGATACGTGCCGCTGGCCGGGCAGCCCACGTCGACGAAGGGGTCGCCCTCGGAGTTCACGAGGTTCGGCCCACGGCACTGGTTGATGAAGAGCCCCGTGGGGTCGGACGACGGGCCGATGTGCCCCATGTGGTTGAGCCCACCGGTGGCGCCGAAGTTCCACGTCGCGCGCCCCGTGGCGCCGCGCTTGGTGAAGATCTGGATCACGCCGCCGGACGCCTCGGTGCCGTACAGCGTGGTCGCGGCGGCGCCCTTGACGATCTCCACGTGGTCGATGTCGGCCGCGCTGATGTCGTTGAGCGGGAGGTACCCCTGCCGCCCGCCGTAGCCGGCGGGGACGAGATCGCTGTACATCCGCACGCCGTCGACGTAGATGATCGGGCTGTTCCCCTGCGTGATGCTGTTGACCCCGCGGAGGCGGATCGTTCCACCCGCGCCGGGCGCGCCCCCGTTCGCGATCACGGTGACCCCGGCGGCGCGTCCGACGAGCACGTCCTGCGGGTTGGAGACGGGGGCGTGCTGGAAGTCCTCCGCGCCGATGGTGGACAGGCTGGTCGCGATCTCCTTGGACCGCTGCTCGCCGGTCGCGGTGACGACCACCTGGTCGAGCGCGACGGCGGTCTGCTGCAGCGCGAAGTCGGCGGTCGTCGTGGCCCCGTCGGTGACGACCACCTGGGCCTCGGCCGGCGCGTAGCCGATGCGCGCCACGTGCACGCGCACGGTCCCCGCGGGCACGTGCGCGAAGAGGTACTCCCCGGCGTCGTTCGTCTGCGTACGCAAGGGGGTCCCGACGATGGTGACGAGCACCCCGCCGACCGGCGCGTGCGAGGTTGCGTCGGTGACGTGGCCGTGGATGGCGCCGTCGGCGGGCGCCGCCTTGTGCGCGGCACGCTTGACGAGCACCGACGCGCCGTCCTCGGAGATGAGGGGCTCGAGCCCGGTGTCGCGGAGCACAGTGGCGAGCACGCGGCCGAGTGGCGCGTCGTCGAGGTGGACGGTCACGCGGCGCGTCGTGCGCAGCACGTCCTCGCCGTAGAGCACGCGCACCCCCGCGCGCCGCCCGATCTCATCGAGCGCGTCGGCGATCGTGGCGCGCGTGAGGTCGATCGTCAACGCCTGCTCCGTGCGCGGGTCGGCGGCGCGGCTGTCCAGCGGGACGTACTGCGCGGTCGACGCGATCGGGGCCGGCGGCCGAGCACCGGTCCGCTGCGCTGCCGCGGGCGCGCCGCGGCCGACGAGGGCAGCCGCACACAGCGCGATCCAGGTCGTGGTCCAATGCATGGCAGTTCCTCGGAGTGGCAGGAGGGAGCACGCGGCGCGTGCCGCCGCACGAGAGGCGATGGGCACGCTCATGGTTGGGAGGGCTTGGCCCGGAAGGTGGCCGCCGTACCGTGCCGCTCCACGCGGGCGTTCACGAGGAGCGCGAGCGCGTCGAGCACCTCGTCCGAGGATTCATCCGCGAACGAGGCGGTGACGCGCCGGTCGGCGAGCGCGGGGTCGGCAAGCTGGATCGAGAGTCCGTACCACCGCTCGATCTCGCGCGCCACATCGCGGAAGGGGACCTTGTCGAAGGCGAGCCGGCCGGTGGTCCACGCGAGCGCGGCGTCCACGTCCACGTGGCGCGCGACCGTCATCGTGCCCGCGCTGTCGAGGTGTCCGGCGTCGCCGCGCGTGAGCACCGTCCCCGCGGCGGGCGGCGCGTCGGCGGCGCGGAGCGCCACGCGCCCGGACCGGACCACCACGTCCACCCGCTGGTCCCCGGGGTACGCGCGGACGCTGAACTGCGTCCCGAGCACCTGCGTGACCGCGCGCGCGGCGTGCACCACGAAGGGTTTCGCGGCGTCGTGCGCGACCTCGAAGTACGCCTCCCCTTCGAGCCGCACCGAGCGCGCACGCACGCCGAAGTCGTTGGGCACCCACAGCCGGCTCTCCGCGGCGAGCACGATGCGCGTGCTGTCGCTGAGCCGCACGATCGCGCGCTCGCCGCGCTCGGCCGCGAACTCGCGCATCGCGACGTGCGTGGACGCCGCGGCGCCACGCCACGGCGCGGCACGCCAGAGGAGCCCGCCGCCGATCCCCACCACGAGCACGGCGGCGATGCGCAGCGCGGCGCGCACCCGCCCCCCGCCGCCGGTGCGCGCCCGGAGCTCGGCAGGGAACGCCGGACGCCGCACCGCGGCCGCCCGCCGGGGCGCGGGCGCGCCGAGCCGCGCCGCCATGCGC
>JADGGM010000246.1 GCA_019689955.1 Gemmatimonadaceae bacterium | reverse complement strand
GCCCCGCGCTCGGGGGAGGGCGGAGCGACAGGCGAGGCGCGGGCGCCTCACCCGTCTTCGCCCACGCAGTGATCGGCTGACCCGCTCCCGTCTAGGAGGTCTATGAGGCCCTTCGCTCCAACCGATGAGCTAGCGAGCCTGCGGGAAACCGAATACCTGCTTCGCTCGCCTGCCAATGCTGCACGGCTGCTCGCCGCGCTGACTCGTGCACGCCGAGGGAAGACTCGCTCGCAGGATCTCGATGAGCTCCGGCGCGAGCTGGGCCTCCTCGATGACAGCGACACTCAACACGATGCATGACATGAATGGCACCTCGGCTCGAGGTGCCATTTTTGCCTGCCTACGCTACGCCCCGGCCCCCGACGCCCCGTTCCGCGCGCACCTCGCCGCCCGCTCCAGCAGCAGCGCCCGTTCCCGCGCGTTCCGCGTGAGCGACGCCGCGCGCTCCAGCTCCACGCGCGCCTCGGCGTACCGTCCGAGCTTCATGAGCAGGTCGCCGCGCACGCTCGGCAAGAGATGATACTTGGCGAGTGACGGCTCCGACGTGAGCTTGTCCACCAGCTCCAGCCCCGCCGCCGGGCCGAACGCCATCGCGATCGCGACCGCGCGGTTCAGCTCCACTACCGGCGACGGCGCGAGCTGGGCCAGCGCATCGTACAGCGCCGCGATGCGCGCCCAGTCCGTCTCCTCGGCCGTGCGAGCGCGCGCGTGGCACGCGGCGATCGCCGCCTGGAGCGCATACGGCCCCAGCGCCCCGCCCAGCGCCTCCGCCCGCTCCAGCGCCGCGAGCCCGCGGCGGATGAGCACCTGGTCCCACCGCCCGCGGTCCTGATCGAGCAGCAGCACCGGCTCCCCGCCCGGGCCCACGCGCGCCCGCAGGCGCGACGCCTGGATCTCCATGAGCGCCACCAGCCCGTGCACTTCCGGCTCCGACGGCATCAGCTCGGCCACGATGCGCCCCAGGCGCAGCGCCTCCTCGCACAGCGTCGGGCGGGCCCAGTCCTCCCCCGCGGTCGCGGAGTACCCCTCGTTGAAGATCAGGTAGATCACCTGGAGCACCGCCGACAGCCGCGCCGCGAGCTCCGCCCCGCGCGGCACCTCGAACGGTACGCGCGCCTCCGAGAGCGTCCGCTTCGCGCGCACGATCCGCTGCGCCACCGTCGGCACCGGAACGAGGAACGCGCGCGCGATCTCCTCCGTGGTGAGCCCGCCGAGGAGGCGGAGCGTGAGCGCGACGCGCGCCTCCATCGCGAGCACCGGGTGGCAGGCGATGAAGACGAGGCGCAGGAGATCGTCCCCGACCGGATCGTCGAGCGCCTCGTCGATCGCCTGCGACGGGCTCTCCTGCGCCTCGTCCAGCTCCGCGCCGAGCTCCTCATGCTTGCGATCTACCCGCGTGCGGCGGCGCAGCGCGTCGATCGCCCGGTGCTTCGCCGTCGCCATGAGCCAGGCGCCGGGGTTGTCCGGCACGCCGGACTCAGGCCAGCGCTCGAGCGCCGCCACGAGCGCGTCCTGCGCCAGGTCCTCGGCCAGCCCCACGTCGCGCACGAGCCGCGTGAGGCCGGCGATGAGCCGCGGGGCCTCGATTCGCCAGACCGCGTCGATCGCGCGATGAGCATCGGAAACGGACACGGGAGGCAATTAGCGCCCCCTCCCGGGCCCACGCAAGGCGCGCCGCACCGCGCGCTTCGCTCCCCTTGCCACCCTCGCCCCACACCGCTATCGCGTCCCGGCGAGCCGGGCCCGCAGGCGCGCCTCCTGCTCCCGGACCGCCGGGGAGACCGCGTCGCCGAAGTCGTCCGGCTCGAACACCTGCCGCACCTCGATCTCGAAGTCGGCGTCGTCGGGGTTGGGGATGCGCTTCACCCACTCGATCGCCTCCTCCTTCGACTTCACCTGGATGAGCCAGAACCCGGCGATCAGCTCCTTCGTCTCCGCGAAGGGGCCGTCGATCACCTGCCGTTTCCTCCCCGAGAACCGCACCCGCGCCCCCTTCGAGCTCGGCTGGAGCCCCTCGGCGGCCAGGAGGACCCCGGCCTTCACCAGCTCCTCGTTGTACTTCCCCATCTCCACGAAGAGCCGCTCGCTCGGCAGCACGCCGGCTTCGGTGTTCTTGTCCGCCTTGACCAGGATCATGAACCGCATGGTCGCGTCTCCTTCCGCTTCGGGTTCTGGGCCGGCCCAGCGGGATCGCTTCGGCCGCACCGTTGCGCTCACCCATACGTCGACCGGGGGGGGGCGAAATCGACACGCCGGCCCCGGCCCGAGCGTCCCCTTTCCCGCCTTGGCGAGGGCTCGCTATCTTGCGGGCATCGTCCCTCGCGTGTCGCCTCGAAACACCGCGCCGTGCTCGCTCGTACGGTACTCCCGAGGGCGACGGAACGCTCGATCCCGGATCCGGGCTCGTCGCGGTATCGCGGTCGGTATGCATAGACGCGCACAGCCCTCCGCCGGCATGCCATCACGCTCCACGGTCAGGTGCTCCATGGTGACGAAAGACGACATCGAGGGCTTTCTCGACCGGATCGCGGTCGACGGCACCACCTACAGCGAGATCGAGCCGGGGATGTGGCTCGTCCGGCCCGGGGGGGAGCTCGACGCGGACGTCGTCGTGCATTACTCCCCCCCCGTCGTGCTGTTGCGACTCAAGGTGATGGATCTTCCCAAGGACGATACGGCCGCGGCCACCCTCACCCGTCGCCTCCTGCAGCTCAACGCGAGCGAGCTCGTGCACGGCTCCTACGGGATCGAGGGGAGCTCCGTGGTCCTCACCGAGGCGATGGAGCTCGCGCACCTCGACTACGAGGAGTTTCTCGCCGCATTCGAATCGATGACGCTCGCGCTCGCGTCGCACCTCCGCGAGCTGGCCCCGTTCCGCGAGGCACATTGAGCCATGGGCATTTTCGACCGACTCTCGACGCTCATCAAGTCGAACATCAACGATCTCATCTCCTCGGCCGAGAACCCCGAGAAGATGCTGAATCAGATCATCGTCGACATGCGCTCGCAGCTCGCCAAGGCGAAGCAGCAGGTGGCGGCCGCGATCGCCGACGAGCGCCGGCTCCGCGACCAGGTGGACGCCGAGTACAAGCAGGCGCAGGACTGGGAGCGGCGCGCGATGCTCGCCGTGCAGGAGGGGCGTGACGACCTCGCCAAGCAGGCGCTCATCCGCCACAACGAGCACACCGCGCACGCGCAGCAGCTCGAGGCCACCTGGCAGTCGCACCAGGCCGAGACGGAGAAGCTCAAGAGCTCGCTTCGCGACCTGAACGACAAGATCGAGGAGGCGAAGCGCAAGAAGAACCTCCTCATCGCCCGGCAGAAGCGGGCCGAGGCACAGAAGCGGATCGCCGACACCATGTCGGCGATGTCCGAGAAGTCCGCGTTCGAGGCGTTCGCGCGCATGGAGTCGAAGATCGAGGACAACGAGCGCCGCATGCTCGCCAACGCGGAGATCGACGCGGAGTTCTCCGGCGACCGGCTCACGAAGGATTTCAAGGCGCTCGAGCAGGGCGCGTCCTCGATGACCGCCGACATGCAGCTCCTCGCGCTCAAGCAGAAGATGGGGATCCTCCCCGCCGGCGCGCCGCAGCAGAACAACAAGCAGCTCGGTGCGGGCGGCGGCGCGGGCGCGGGGGGCGCAGCCAACGAGGAGACGGTGCACGCAGACGTCGAAGACGCGCCGGAGGAGCAGCCGTAAGCGTGAGCGCCCTCTCCACGGGGCGCTTTCGTTTCGCCCCCGTGCTCGCGGGGACGGTCATCACCGTCCTCCTGCTCCTCCTCCTCGGTGCGACCGCGCAGCTCTTCCTGCTGCTCTTTCTCGCCGTCCTCTTCTCGCTCTACCTCGGCGCCATCGCCGACGTGGTGAGCCGGCGCACGCACCTCCCGCGGCGCATCGCCGTCGTGCTCTCCGTCCTCGCCTCGCTCGGCGCGCTCGTGGCGTTCGGGTGGCTCCTCATCCCCCCCGTCGTCGAGCAGACGCAGGCGCTGCTCAAGGTGCTCCCCAGCTCCATCCTCGCCTGGGAGAACGCCATCGACCAGGCGATCGCGCGCAACCCCGCGCTCCGCTCCGTGTGGAACCCCGGGCAGCACCGCGTCCTCCTCGCGGTCTACAACCAGATCTCCGTCTACTTCGCCGACGTCGTCCCCAAGCTGTTCGGCGCCGTCGGGTTCACGATCGAGGTCGTGTCCGTCGCGATCATGGGGATCTATCTCGCCGTCCACCCGGGGCTCTACCGCGAGCTGCTGATCGCGATCTTCCCCCCGGTGCACCGCGACCTCGTGCGCAACGTGCTGCAGGACCTCTCGCGCACGCTTCGCGCGTGGATCGTCGGCCAGATCGCGTCGATGACGCTCCTCGGCGGGCTCACGGCGATCGGGCTCTGGGCGCTCGGCGTCCCGTACTGGCTCACCTTCGGCATCTTCACCGGGGTCGTGGCGATCGTCCCGTTCTTCGGGAGCCTCGTGTCCACCCTCCTCCCCGCGGCGTTCGTGCTCGGCGAAGGGGGGCCGGGGCGCGCGCTCGCGATCGTGCTCCTCGGCGTCATCGTCCACCTGGTCGAGGGGAACCTCGTCGCCCCGCTCATCATGCAGCGGCAGGTGAACCTGCCCCCCGTCATGACGATCATGGGCGTGCTCATCATGGGGAAGCTCCTCGGGCCCGTGGGGCTCCTCGTCGCGGTGCCGACGCTCGTGGTGCTCGACGTCATCATGCGGCGCATCCTCATCAACCGCATCTACGAGGGGCAAGGGTTCCGGCGGCTCGTCCGTGATAGCGCGTTCGTGGTCAAAGCACCGGTGCCCGAGGCGGACGTGATCGTCCCCGAGGCGCCGCCGGACATCCTCGACGCCGCCGAATCCGACGGCGCTCGCCACGTGGCCTGAACCTTCGCGCTCCACATGAAGCCCGACGTACGCTTCCTGATCCTCGCCGAGGGGATGTTCGGTCCCCTCACCTCGAAGACCGCGAACTCGTGCATCCGGTACACGCCGGAGCGGGTCGTTGGCGTGCTCGACTCGCGGCGCGCCGGAAAGACGGTGCAGCAGATCCTCGACTTCGGCGGATCGATCCCGATCGTCGGCACGCTGGCGGAGGGGCTCGCGCTTGGCCCCACGGCGCTCCTCATCGGCGTGGCCCCGCAGGGCGGGCGGCTCCCGGCCGAGTGGCGCGCGACCGTGCTCGCCGCCATCGACGCGGGGCTCGACGTGTGGAGCGGGCTGCACACCTTCATCAGCGACGACCCCGAGCTCGCCGCGCACGCGGCAGAGCGCCGCGTGACGATCCACGATCTGCGCAAGGCCCCGCACGACCTCCCCGTGGCCACCGGGCGCGTGCGCACCGTGGACGCGACCGTGGTGCTCACCGTGGGGAGCGACTGCAACATCGGGAAGATGACCGCCGCGCTCCAGGTGCGGGACGGTCTGCGCCGGTGCGGGCGCAAGGTTCGCTTCGCCGGCACGGGGCAGACCGGGATCCTGATCGAGGGGTGGGGGATCGCCGTCGACGCCGTGATCGCCGACTTCATCGCCGGCGCCGCGGAGCGGCTCGTGCTCGAGGCCGCGAAGGGGGCGGAGATCGTGCTCGTGGAGGGGCAGGGGTCGTTGATCCACCCGGGGT
>JADGGM010000245.1 GCA_019689955.1 Gemmatimonadaceae bacterium | reverse complement strand
GAGCTGGTGCGCTCCTCGTCGAGCAGCACGTCGTCCCCCTCGTCCGCCGAAGGGGTGGGCGCGGCGCTCTCCTCCTCGCGCTCGCCGGCGAGGGGGCCGCCGGCGCGGCGCTCCAGCTCCGCCTTGAGCTCGGCGAGCGGGACCACGCGCGTGTCGCCGTCGGCGGTCCGCAGGGTGACGCGGTCGTTGAAGATGTCGTTGGCGACGACCTTCTCCTCGCCGCGCGACGTGACGAGGATCTTCCCCTCTTTGGGGAAACGCTTCCGGCTCTGCACGTAGAACTCGTGCTCGTAGCGCAGGCAGCACATGAGGCGCCCGCACGCGCCGGAGATCTGCGACGGGTTGAGGGAGAGCCGCTGGTCCTTCGCCACCTGCAGGTTCACCGGGCGCAGCTCGGGGAGCCACGAGGCGGAACAGTACTCGCGCCCGCACCGTCCGATCCCGCTCAGCCGCTTGGCTTCGTCGCGCACGCCGATCTGTTTGAGCTCGATCCGCGTGCGGAAGGTCGACGCGAGGTCGCGCACGAGGGCGCGGAAGTCGACGCGCTTCTCGGCGGTGAAATAGAAGGTGAGCTTCTTCCGGTCCCATTGCCACTCGGCGTCGGAGA
Source organism: Gemmatimonadaceae bacterium (assembly GCA_019689955.1). Taxonomy (GTDB): domain Bacteria; phylum Gemmatimonadota; class Gemmatimonadetes; order Gemmatimonadales; family Gemmatimonadaceae; genus JADGGM01. The sequence goes on along the minus strand of JADGGM010000245.1, from coordinate 5,013 downwards.
CCTTCATGACGAGGCCGTGCGCCTTGACGCGCTCCATGGCGCGGCGGCGCGCGTCCTCGTCCTGGGCGCGGAGCTCGGCGGCGCGGCGCTCGTCGTCGCGCGTGGCGCGGCGGAGCACGCGGTGGCGCGGGGGCTCGCTCCCGCAGCCGTGCGAGCAGCCGTTGCACCGGAGCACCGCGCGCTCCCCCGCGCTGTGCACGCGCCCCAGGTCCTCGCCGCGGTCCGCCTCCACGATGACGGCGGCGTGCAGCGGCAGGGGCTCCTCTCCGTGCCACAGGAAGAACTCGCGGCGGTTCCCCTTGAACGCGACTTCGACGAGATGCGCCACAGCTACTCCGCGAATTGGCCCATGGCCAGGTACTTCTCGCGGCGCCGGCGGACGAGCTTGTCCGGCTTGTAGCGCCGCAGGTCGTCGAGCGTGCGCACGAGCGCCTCGTGCACCGCCTGCGCGGCGGCCTCGCGGTTCGAGTGCGCGCCACCCACGGGCTCGGGGATGATCTCGTCGATCACGCCGAGCTCGAGCAGGTCCTGCGCGGTGATGCGGAGCGCGCTCGCGGCCCGCTCCTTCATCTCGGGGCTCTTCCCGTCCTTCCACAGGATCGCCGCGCACCCTTCGACCGTGATCACCGAGTACACCGCGTTCTCGAGCATGAGCACGCGGTCGGCAACGCCCAGCGCCAGCGCGCCCCCCGAGCCCCCCTCGCCGATCACGGTGGCGATGATCGGGACCTCGAGGCGGCTCATCTCGAACAGGTTGCGCGCGATCGCCTCGGACTGGCCCCGCTCCTCGGCGCCCAGCCCGGCCCATGCGCCGGGCGTATCGATGAAGGTGAGGACCGGGACGTGGAACTTCTCGGCCAGCTTCATGAGGCGGAGCGCCTTGCGGTACCCCTCGGGGTGCGGCATGCCGAAGTTCCGCTTCAGGTTCTCCTTCGTGTCGCGCCCGCGCTGGTGGCCGATGACCATGACGGTCTCCCCGTCCAGCCGCGCCCACCCGCCGACGATCGCCGCGTCCTCGGCGTAGAGCCGGTCCCCGTGCAGCTCGATGAAATCGGTGAAGGCGAGCTGGATGTAGTCGAGCGTGAAGGGGCGCTTGTTGTTCCGCGCCACCTGCACGCGCTGGAGGGGGGTGAGGTTCTTGTAGACCTCCGCGCGCAGCGCATCCAGCTTGCGCTCGAGCGGGGCAATCTCGTCGGAGACGCTGAGCTGCCGCTTGCCGGCGGTCTTCTTGAGCTCATCGATCTGCCGCTCCAGCTCCGCGATCGGCTTCTCGAACTCCATTGTGGTCGAGCTTGCCATGTCAACTCCCGCGTACGAGGCGGACCCGGTCGTTCCCGAGCAGCGCTCGCAAATCGTTGAGGGCAGCGTTGGTCACTGCGATCTTGAGGCTGCGGGACCGCAGCCGTGCACTGGTGCCGTTTCCGTCGCTCCACTTGAGCTCGAGCGGGGCCGATCCGGCGTGGGCCTCGATCGTCTCCCGGACGTCGTGCAGCACGGCGGGGGAGAGCCCGTCCCCTGCCGTGAGCTGGATCGACACCGCCACGTTCCCCAGGGCGCGCAGCTCCGCGAACGGGGTGACCGACTCCACGATGAACGTGGGGTTTTCCGCGTCCTGGTCGCGCTTGGAGTACCCCCCCTTGAGCAGGACCGGGACGTCGGGCTTGAGCCGGTCGGCGAGGAGGGTCCAGGCCTCGGGGAACACCAGCACCTCGGAAGATCCCGAAAAATCCTCGACTGTCAACCGGGCGAACTCGGCCCCGCTCCGCTTGCTGATCTGCCGCTTGATGGCGGTGATGACGACGCCGAGGGCGATGGGCTGGTCGGTCCAGGCGCCGAGCTGCGAGACGGTGTGCGAGGCGAACAGCTCGACCTCGGTGCGGTAGGGTTCCAGGGGGTGCCCTGAGATGTAGAAGCCGAGGATCTCCTTTTCCTTGGCCAGGCGCTCGGAGTCGCTCCACGGGGGCACGTTGGGGAGGGTGTGGGCCACGTGCGCGCGGGCGCCGTTCCCGGCGGCGTCGCCGGCGGGGTCGCCGAAGAGGGAGCCCTGGCCGCTCGCGGCCTCCTCCTGCTTGAGCGCGGCCTCGTGGAGGGCGGTGTCGAGCGCCGCGAGGTACTGGGCGCGGTGTCCGCCGAGGCCGTCCAGCGCGCCGGAGGCGATGAGCGCCTCGAAGACGCGCTTGTTGCACGCGCGGAGGTCCACCCGCTCGCAGAAGTCGAACAGCGAGGTGAAGGGGCGTTCGGCGCGCGCGGCGAGGATCGAGTCGATCGCGCCGCGCCCCACGTTGCGGATCGCGCCGAGGCCGAACCGCACGCGCTTCTCCCCCACGACCGTGAACTTGTACCCCGACTCGTTCACGTCCGGCGGGAGGACCTCGATCCCCATCTCGCGCGCCTCGTTGATGTACTTCACCACCGAGTCGGTGTCGCCGATCTGCGAGGAGAGGAGCGCCGCCATGAACTCGGCGGGGTGGTGCGCCTTGAGCCACGCCGTCTGGTACGAGATGACCGAGTACGCGACGGAGTGCGACTTGTTGAAGCCGTACCGCCCGAAGGTCTCGATCTGCCCCGCGAGGTCCTCGATGATGCGGCGGTCGTACCCGCGCGCGACGCTCTTCTCGATGAACTTCCCGAGCTCCTGGCGAATCAGCTCGGCGTCCTTCTTCCCTACCGCCTTGCGGAGCACGTCGGCTTCGGCGAGCGAGATCCCGGCGAGGATCTGCGCGATCCGCATCACCTGCTCCTGATAGGTGATCACGCCGTACGTCGACTCCAGCACCGGTTCCAGCTCGGGGAGCGCGTAGGTGACCGGCTCCTCGCCGCGCTTGCGGTGGATGAAGACGCGGTGCATCCCGGCGTCGAGCGGGCCGGGGCGCATGAGGGCGTTCGAGGCCACGAGGTCGTCGAACCGGTCGCAGCGCATGCTGCGCAGCATGTCGGTGGCGAGCGCGGACTCGAACTGGAACACGCCGGCGGTGCGGCCGGTGCGGAGGAGACGGTAGGTCTCGGGGTCGTCGAGGGGGAGCTGGTCGAGGTCCACCGTCGTCCCGGTCCGCTGCGCGATCATGGCGAGCGCGTCGTGGATGACGGTGAGGGTGGTGAGGCCGAGGAAGTCCATCTTGAGCATCCCGGCCTTCTCGAGGTACGTCATGTCGTACTGCGTGACGACGATCGTCTCGTCGTCCCCGGCCGCGCCGCCGGCGCCCTTGGTGGCCTGGGTGCAGATCGGGACGTAGTCGTCGAGCGGCCCCGGGGCGATGACGACGCCCGCGGCGTGGACCCCCGCGTGCCGGGAGAGCCCCTCGAGCGCGATCGCGTAGTCCAGGAGCTGGCGATAGCGCTCGTCGTTCCGGTAGAGCTGCTTGACCTCGGCGATCTGCTCGGTGGCTTCCTTGACCGTGAGGGAGAAGTTCGGCTGGTTCGGGATGAGCTTCGCGAGCTGATCGGTCTCCTGCGGCGTGAAGCCCAGGACGCGCCCGACGTCCTTCACCACCGCACGCGACTTCATGGTCCCGAAGGTGATGATCTGCCCGACCGCTTCCTTGCCGTACTTCTGCCGGACGTACTCGATCACCTCGCCGCGCCGCTCGAAGCAGAAGTCGACGTCGATGTCGGGCATCGACACGCGCTCCGGGTTGAGGAAGCGCTCGAACAGCAGGTCGAACTTGAGCGGGCAGACGTTGGTGATGCGGAGCGCGTAGGCGACGAGGGAGCCCGCGGCCGAGCCGCGTCCGGGGCCCACCGGGATCCCCCGGTCGCGCGCCGCCTTGATGAAGTCGGCGACGATGAGGAAGTAGCCGGCGTACCCCGTCTTCGTGATGACGCTCAGCTCGTAGTCGAGCCGCTGGCGCACGTGGTCGGGGAGGGGGTCGCCGTAGCGCTCGCGCGCCCCCTGCTCGGCGAGCGCGACCAGCAGGTCGTTCTCGGTCTCGACCCCCGGGGGGAGCGGGAAGGAGGGGACGTGGTACTTCTTCCCGAACTCGACCGCCACCTGATCGGCGACGCGCAGCGTGTTCTCCAGCACCTCCGGGTGGTCGGGGAAGTGCTCGGCGATCTCCGTGGCGCTCTTGAAGTACAGCCCGTTGTCGTACCGCATGCGATCGGGCTCGTTGCGGTCTTTCCCGAGTCCGATGCAGAGCAGCACGTCGTGCGCGTCGTGGTCCGCGGCGCGGAGGAAGTGCGCGTCGTTGGTGGCGACGACCGGGAGCCCCGTCTCGGCGGCGAGCTTGAAGACCGCCGCGTTGAGCTTCGACTGGAGCTGCCCCGCATCGTGCGCCTGGACCTCGAGGTAGTAGCGGTCCTTGAAGACGTCGGCGTACCATTCCGCGACCGCCTTCGCCTCCTCGTAGCGCCCCTCCATGAGGTGCGTGGCGATCTCCCCGGCGAGACAGGCGGAGGAGACGATGATCCCCTCGTTGTAGCGGGCGAGGAGCTCGCGGTCCACGCGCGGCTTGGTGTAGAACCCCTCGGTGTAGGCGAGGGAGGAGAGCTTCACCAGGTTGCGGTAGCCGGTGAGGTCGCGGGCGAGGAGGACGAGGTGGTAGTAGGGCTTCCCCCCGTTCTTCGGGCGGCTGCGCTCGCGGCGGTCTCCGGGCGCGACGTACGCCTCCATCCCGATGATCGGCTTGAGCTTCGCCTTCTTGGCCTTTTCCTGGAACTCCCAGGCTGCGTGCAGGTTGCCGTGATCGGTGATCGCGAGCGCCGGCTGCTCGAGTTCGAGCGCGCGGGCGATGAGGTCATCGATCCGGTTGGCGCCGTCGAGCAGCGAGTACTCGGAGTGGCAGTGCAGGTGAACGAATGACATCAGCCTGACAGAGGGTGGCGCCCCGGTAACGGAACGTTCCGGTATGCGGCGGGCTCGCCCGTAACGGGGGGGGAAACGACGGCCGCCGCCTGGGCGTCCTTACCGGGCGGCGCGAACTCCTTGAAGCTTTTACTTATTATATCCCTTCGGGCGGCCCTTTCCTATACGGACGGGGCGCGGGGGGGGCACCCCGAGTGACCGGCGGGGTATCC
>JADGGM010000244.1 GCA_019689955.1 Gemmatimonadaceae bacterium | reverse complement strand
GTCTTCTCGTCGCGCAGGACGCGGTAGAGCGTCTTGGCCTGGGCGCGGCTGACGTTCTTCCCGATCTCGCCGAGCAGCTCGATCTCGAGCGTGCGCTGCGCGTAGTCGATCCGCACGCGATCCCCCACGTGCACCTCCGCCGAGGCTTTGACGGGCTTCCCGTTCACGTGTACCGCGCCCACGTCACACGCTTCCTTCCCTTCGGTGCGGCTCTTCACGAGGAGGAGCCGCTTGAGCGCGACGTCGATCCGCACGGCTCAGTTGCGGATGGCGACGTAGGTCTCCTTGCGGAGGTTGTCGAGGTAGCGGCGCACGCCTTTCTCCTGCGCGAGCTGCTCGCGGATGCGCTCGCGGTAATCGGAGATCGAGGGCTCGCGCTCCTCGCTCACGGAGGTGAGCTGGAGGATGAAGAACTTGGGGACGCCGCGCGAGGTGTCCTCGATCTCGAACGGGCCGACGACGTCGCCGGTCTTGTGGCCGCGGATCGCGTTCTGGTACTGGATGGGGAGCGAGTCGCGGGGGAAGGGCTCGGGCATGAGCTTCTCCTCCGCGGGGTCGTGGTACTTCGCGGCGAGGGTGTCGTAGCTCACGCCTTTGCGGAGCATCGCGGCGACGCTGTCGGCGAGGCGGTGCGCGGCGGCGACGTCGGCGGAGTCGATCTCCGGGCGAATGAGGATGTGGCGCCCCTTCACCTCGGAGGGCTGGACGCGGTCGACCTTGATGATGTGGTACCCGTACGTGGTCTTCACGACGGGGCTCACCTGCCCGGGGCCGAGCGCGAAGTACATGCGGTCGAAGGCGGGGACGAACTCCCCGCGCCGGTGCCACCCGAGGTCGCCGCCGAGCGCCTTGGTGCCGGGGTCCATCGACTCGCGCTTGGCGATCTGCGCGAAGTCGCCGCCGCGCCGGATCTCGACCAGCAGCGACTCGGCCTTGGCCAGCGCGGTGGAATCCTCCTTGGGGCTCGGCTTGGGGGTGACGACGATCTGCTTGTAGGTGACCGTGGCGGGGAGCTTCCCGATGCGGTCCTTGTTCGCGGCGAAGAACGAGTCGACCTCGGCCTCCGAGACGAGGGCCGGGGGGAGCTTGTTATCCTGGCGCAGCTTCTCGAAGAGCTTCTGCTGCAGGAGCTGGCGCCGCCGTTGGTCGAGGAGCCAGCGGCGGTATTCCTCGGGGGAGCCGAAGCCGGCGCCCTTGAGCTGGTTGCGGAACTCCGTCTCGGTGGCGAAGCGCCCGCGGATGGTGCTGAGCTGCTTGTCGACGTCGCCGGAGATGTCGTTGTCGTTCACCTCGATCTTCTGCGCCTTGGCGGCCTGCACGAGCACCTCTTCGTCGATGAGCTGATCGAGGATGTCGTGCGCGAGGCGGGCGAGGCCGGCGGAGTCGGTGGGGAGCTGCGCTCCTTGCGCGGCGAGCGCGCCCATCCGCTCCTGGACTTCCGTGCGCAGGATAGGCTGGTCGCCGACGATGGCGACGATGCCGTCGATGGCCGCCGTGGTCTCCGGGGTGGCGGGGCCCGCGCCGCCTTGCGCGGCGACGGGGCCCGCCGCCAGGGCGAGCGCCGTGAGGGTCAGTGCGATGGTCCGCATGCCTTTCGTACCCGCGACGACGTCGAGTGGTTCGTTCAGTGCTTGGCCCCGGAGCTATCCGGCTTGGCGGGGGCGCCGAGCGGAACCTCCGACGGGGGCCGGTTCTTCACGCGCGCGGAGTCGGCCGCAGCGCGCTGCTTGGCGGCGCGCTCGACCGCGCGGTCGAGGCCGGCCGCGTTCACCTTCCACGTGTACTTCTGACGGAGCACCGCTTCCACGGGCGCGGGGACGTCCACGAAGCGCACCTGCTGCGCCATGAGCTTGTCGAGGTAGCTGTCGATGCGCCCCGCGGCGATGCGCTCGCGCTCCGCGGCGGACTTCCCGCTATCGGCGAGCGCCTTGGGGGACACGCCGAGCTGCTCCCACGTCCCGACGACGACCTGCGAGAAGCGGTTGTGCAGGTCCGCCAGCTCGGCGGAGTCGAGCTCCACCTTGGCGCTGTCGGCCTGCTGCAGCACGAGCTCGTTGCGGACCACGTTCCTGATGAACTTCACCACCTGACTGTCGGGCACCTGTTGCAGCCCCTGCTCGATCTGCGCCTTCTGCGGGTATGCCTCGACCCACTTCACGAGCCGGGCGACGGTGAAGGGGCCGGCCTTCGAGGTGGCGATGACCGCGCCGTCCTTGGTGTGCGCGTCGAAGTCCTTGGCGGCGTCGCGCACGGTGGTCACGGCGTTGTCGGCGATCTGGACGTTCCCGGTGGCCTCGAGCTTGGCGAGGTACGTGCTGTCGGCCGTGCGCATGGCGCCGGCGTTCACCGCGCGGGTGAACTCGTCCTTCACCTCGGAGAAGGTGGAGCGCCGGATGATGTGGTAGCCGAACTGGGTCTGGACCACCGGGGAGATCTGCCCGGGCTTGAGCGCGAGGAGGGCGTCCTGGAACTCCTTGACCATGACCCCCTTGGGGAAGAGCCCGAGGTCGCCGCCGCGGGCGGCGGAGCTGGGGTCCTGGCTGTTCTTCTTGGCGAGCTCGGCGAAGTTCTCTCCGGTGACCTGGCTGCGGAGCGCCTCGGCGCGCTTGCGGATCGAGTCGCGCTGGGCCTGCGTGGCGCCCTGCGGGACGAGGAGCAGGATGTGGCGCGCGGCGAGCATCTCGCCGCTGGCGTAGCGCGCCTCGAGGTTCGTGGTATCCAGCCCCGAGAAGGTCTTGGCGACCTGGTCGTGCCACTTGCCGACGCGCTCCTGCGCGATGATCGGCCAGAGCGCCTCATCGACGAGCTTGGGGTCGTTGAGGGAGTCGCCGTGCGCGGCGGCCTGGCCGAGGAGCTGGTAGTCGACCCACAGGTTCGTGACGGCCTTCGCGATCTGCGCGTTGACCGGCACCTTCGACTGGCTGAGCAGCGCCCCCAGGCGGTCGACCGAGAGCTCCTGCGAGCCGGCCTTCGCCGCGACGTCGACGTGCGCGGTCATGGCTTCCTTGAACCCCTCGCAGGCGGTGAGCGTGACGACCAGGGCGGCGAGGGCGGTGAGCGATCGTTTCATGAAGGGGGACCGGATGACGGGTGACTCGACTGAGTGGTACGGCGGCCAGTGTGCCGCCAGACGCTCGCGGAGGGGTCTCTCGCGCGCCCGGCGGGCGCTCGTTGCGCTGGGCTACTTCGATTGCGGTGTGGTCAAGCTCTTGAGCGCTCGCACGAGGCCGTCCAGCAGTGCGGCGCCGCCGAGTCGCGTGAGCTTCAGTGATAGCGGATGCGTGCGGCGAACCTCGGCCTGGAACTGCACTTCGTGAAATGCCGCGGTGAGCCCCTTGAGCCGGGGGACCGCGTCCTGCCGAAAGGTAACACGGGCCTCGTCGCCGCGCACCAGGATCCCCTCGATCCCCAGCCGCCCCCCGATGATCCGAAGGAGCGCCGAGGCGAGGAAGGCCTCGGCCGGGGGCGGGAGGGGGCCGAACCGGTCGCGGAGCTCCGCGCGGAGCGCGTCGATCTCCTCCACCTCGGTCATCTGCGCGAGGCGGCGGTAGACGTCCAGCTTGGCCTCCTGGATCCCGACGTACGTGTCGGGGAGGTACGCCGCCACGTCCATGGAGACGTCGGCGGGGAGGAGCTTGGGACCGCCATCCCCCTGGAGGAGCCGGCGCACGGTCTCGTCGAGCATCCTGAGGTACAGCTCGAAGCCGACGGCCTGGACGAACCCCGACTGTTCGGGGCCGAGGAGGTTCCCCGCGCCGCGCATCTCCAGGTCCTTGAGCGCCACGCGGTAGCCCGCGCCGAGCTCCGTGTGGTGCTCGAGCACCTGCAGCCGGCGCTCCGCGTCCGGGTCCACGTTGTCCGGGACGAGCAGGTAGCAGTACGCGCGCCGGTGCGACCGCCCCACGCGGCCGCGGAGCTGGTAGAGCTGCGCGAGCCCGAAGTGGTCGGCGCGATTCACGAACATCGTGTTCGCGTTGGGGACGTCGAGCCCCGATTCCACGATCATCGTCGACACCAGCACGTCCACCTCCCCGGCGACGAAGCGGCGCATCACCTCCTCCAGGTCGCGCTCGCGCATCTGCCCGTGCGCCACGGCCACGGTGGCGCGCGGGGCGAGGCGCTGGATGTGGTCGGCGATGCCGACGATCGTCTCGATCCGGTTGTGGACGAAGAACACCTGCCCGCCGCGATCCAGCTCGCGCGCGATCCCCTCCTCGATGAGCGCGTCGTCCCACGGCTCGACGAAGGTGAGCACCGGGGAGCGGTCGCGCGGCGGGGTCTGGATGAGCGTCACGTCGCGCAGCCCGGCGAGCGACTGGTGGAGGGTGCGCGGGATCGGGGTGGCGGTGAGGGTGAGGACGTCGACCTCGAGCTTGAGCTGCTTGAGGCGCTCCTTGTGCTTCACCCCGAAGCGGTGCTCCTCGTCGACGATCACGAGCCCGAGATCGGCGAAGGTGACGTCGGGGCTCAGCAGGCGGTGCGTGCCGATGACGATGTCGATCTTCTTCGCGGCCAGGTCGGCGAGGACCGCGCTCTGCTCCTTCGCGGTCTGGAACCGGCTCAGCGTGGCGACGCGGATGGGGAAGTCGGCAAGGCGCTCGGTGAAGGTGCGCCCGTGCTGCTCGGCGAGGATGGTCGTGGGGACGAGGACCGCGACCTGCCGCCCCGACTGCACCGCCTTGAACGCGGCGCGCACGGCGACCTCCGTCTTCCCGTAGCCGACGTCGCCCACGAGGAGGCGGTCCATGGGGCGCGGCTGCTCCATGTCGCGCTTCACCTCCTCGGTGGCGGTGCGCTGGTCCGGGGTGTCCTCGAAGAGGAACGAGGACTCGAGCTGCCGCTGCCAGCTCGTGTCGGGGAGCGCCGGGGGCTTGGTGGCCATGCGCCGGTGCGCATAGAGGTCGAGCAGCTCCATGGCCATCTCCTGCAACGCGGCGCGCGTGCGGTCGCGTTGCTGGGCCCAGCGGCGCCCACCGAGCTTGTGGAGGCGTGGCGGCGGGGTGTCGTCGCCCACGTCTCCCGCGGAGCGGTAGCGCTCGATCTGGTCGATGCGGTAGAGCGGGACGTTGAGGCGGTCGCCCCCCTCGTACTCGATCACCGCGACCTCGATCACGCTCTCCTTGACGAACATCTGCTCGATCCCGCGGTAGATCCCGATCCCGTGCTCGAGGTGCACGACGTAGTCGCCGGGTTTGAGCCCGGTGATGCTCTCGAGCGGCGCGCCGGTGGCGTAGCGCCGCTGGCGGCGGATGCGGCGATCGCGGCGGAAGATCTCGTGGTCGGTGAGGACGCGGAGGCCGGGGGAGCTGCCGGCCGGGGGGATGACGAAGCCCCCGTCGACCACGCCGACGGCGATCGCGGCGCCCGCGGGGCGGCCGAAGTCGTCGTCGAGCAGCTCCTCGAGGCGCTCGGCCTGGCCGACGTTGTCGCACAGGATCACCGTCGGCGGGCCGCTCTCCACCACGCGGCGGAGGCGCTTGATGTCGCGGTCGATCGCCTCCGGCGGGAGGATGGGGAAGACGATCTCCGGGGTGACGCCGGCGCCGTCGGTGTCGCGGCGCGAGGGGACCATGGCGATGGTACCGAGCGCGCCGAGCGCGCGGAGGGCGTCGGCGGGGGGCTGGTACAGGTCCGCGCGCGCGGGCACATCC
>JADGGM010000243.1 GCA_019689955.1 Gemmatimonadaceae bacterium | reverse complement strand
CCGGTGCTCGTCACGGGGGCGGCGGGGTTCGTGGGGACGCACACCTGCCGCGAGCTGCTCCGTCGCGGGTGGAAGGTCCGCGCGTTGGTGCGGCACCGCGCCAAGGCGGAGCGCCGCCTGGCCGGGACGGACGTCGAGCTCGTCGTGGGGGACCTGCGCGATCCGGCCGCGCTCGACGGGGCGGTACGCGGCGCGGCCGCAATCGTGCACCTCGCGGCGATCGCGATCGAGCGCCCCGGCGAGCGTTACGAGGACGTCAACACCGCGGCGACGATCGCGCTCCTCGATGCCGCGCAGTGCGCGGGGGTCGACCGGCTCGTGCACATGTCGCAGAACGGGGCGTCGAGCGATTCGCCGTACCGCTTCCTCCGGAGCAAGGGGATCGCCGAGGACCGCGTGCGCGGGAGCGGGCTCCGGTGGACGGTCCTGCGCCCGTCGGTGATCTTCGGGCCGGAGGACGAGTTCGTGAACGTGCTCGCGCGGCTGGTGCGGCTCTCCCCGGTGATCTACCCGGTTCCCGGGGGCGGCGGCGCGCGCTTTCAGCCCGTGGCGGTGGGCGACGTGGCGCGCGCGGTCGCCGCGGTGCTCGAGGCGCGCGAGTCGGTGGGGCGCGTGTACCCGCTCGGCGGACCGGCCGCGCTCACGCTCCGGCAGATGGTGGAGCGCGTGCTGATGACGATGCACGCCAGGCGGCGCCTCGTCAGCGTGCCGGTGCCGGTGCTCTACCCGATCGTCGCGTTGGCGCAGCGGCTCCTCCCGCATCCTCCCGTCACCACCGGCTTGCTCGATCTGCTGAACGTCGACAACACGGTCGGGGACTCCGCGCTCTGGCACGAGCTCGGGATCACGCCGACCCCCTTCGCTCCCGAGGAGCTCACGTATCTGCGCGGGATCACGTTCACGGACGCGGTGCGCTCGCTGTTCGGGTAGCGCGGCGGGCGACGCGGGGCCCTGCGCTCAGATCTCCCAGTTGCTCCACACCACGCTGCCGTGTGCCGCGGGCTCGGGGTACGCGTCGAGCGTCATGCGGAGATCGGTCCAGCGGACGCGCCCGCCGAGCGTGATGAGGGTGCGGTACGCGTCGAGGTACTCGGTCTGCGCGCGGAAGGCGACCCGGCGCGTCCCGTTGCGGCGGGCGAAGTCGGCGAGCCCGAGGACGGCCGCGGCGAAGTCGGTCTGCCGGGCGACGACGAGCTTGAGCACGCGCGTCTCCTCGCGCGCGCGCCCCTCGACGAGCGGCGCGGTGTGGCAGAGCGCGTAGCCCGTGAGGCGCCCGGCCTCGCGGAAGAGCACCGTGTCGCCGAGCCCGAGCTCGTCGGTGAGCGTGATCTCGCGGCTGAAGTCGTACCCGTCGAGCAGCGTGCCGAGGAGCGCGCGGCACTCGCCGAGCACGTCGCGCTTGTCGCGCGCGCTGAGGCGGCCGTAGAGCATCGGCGGGTGCTCGCCGTGCGCGGCGTCGAGCGTGACGGTCACGGTGAGGCGGCCGGGGACGAAGCCGAGCGCGGAGTAGAAGCCGATGTTGTCCATCGTACGCGGCATCGTCTCGAGGCCGATCGTGCTGGCGTTGGCGCCCTCGAGCCAGGCGATCCCGGCGCGCACGATCTCCTTCCCCACCCCGATCCCCTGCGCCTCCGGGCGCACCGCGAGCGGGCCCATCCACCCTTCGCGCCCCGAGCAGTGGACGATGTTGAACGCGACAATCTCCTCGCGCTCGTTGCGCCAGAGGAGCGCGCCGCCGTCGGCGTCCTCGATCGCGTAGCGCCAGATCGTGGGGTTCAGGAACGGCACGCGCACGCCGACGAGCCCGTCGCGGCGATAGCGCTCGGTGAAGCTGTCGCTGAACACGTGATTGAGCCCCGGGATGTCCTCCACGCGGGCCTGGAAGGGTCCCTCGGGACGCTGGCTCGTGCGCCACGTGCGGGCAATGGCCATCAGTCGGCTGCTCCAGCTTCCTCGAGCAGGCTCCGCGGCGGGGGTCCCCCCTCCGCACCCTCGGAGTCGGCTCCGTTGGACTGTGTCACCACGGACGTGCCGCGCTCCTCGTCGTACCGCACGGCGATGACGTGGTCCAGCATGTCGCGCACCGACTCGATGTGGGTGATGAGGATGACCTGCTCGAAGCGGTCCTGCAGGCGGCGCAGGAGGTCGATCACGTTGGCGCGCCGCAGCTCGTCGAGCGAGCCGAAGATCTCGTCGAGGATGAGGAGCGAGAGGGGCTGCCCGGCGCGCTCGGCGATCATCTGCGAGATCGCGAGGCGGAGGACGAGGTTGGCCATGTCCTCCTCGCCGCCGGAGATCACCGGCTTGGGCATGCCGTCCTCGAGCACGACGATGTTGTACTGGTCGTCCAGCTCCAGCTCGCTGTAGCGCCCGTCGGTCAGGTCGGAGAGGAAGGCGCTGGCGAGCTCCGAGAGCTCGGGGCGGAGCTGGAAGTTGAGGTCGGTGCGCAGGTCGGTGTAGGCGCGGTCGAGCTCATCGTGGAGCCGCTTGCGCGCGTTGAGCTCTCCGAGGAGGCGCTGCCGCTCGGCGAGCTCGCGGGCGGCGCGCTGGGCGACTTCGAGCGCGGCGGCGGCGGCGGTGACCTCGCTCTCGGCCGCGGCGGCGGCGAGCTCGGCGCGGCGCAGCTCCTCGCTCGCGCGCTCGTGCGCGTCGGGGAGCGCGAGGAAGTCGATCTCCGAGACGGTGATCGCCTGGCGCCGCTCGCGCAGCTCGGCGAGCCGGCGCTCGACCGCGGCCACGTGCTCGCGCACCTGCCCCTGCTCGCGCACGAGCGCGGGCTCGCGCTCGATCTGCGCGCTGAGGCGGGTGGCCTTGGCGTCGAGCGGCATCAGCCGGTCCAGCTCGCGCCGGACGGCGTCGTGGCGCGCGGCGTCGTACCCCGCGGGGATGGCGTCGAGCTCGCGCGCGAGCGCGGCGAGCCGCTCGTCCTTGGCGGCGATGTCGCTCGTGAGCTGTGCGAGCTCCTGCACCGCGAGCTGCACCTTCATGAGGCGCCGCTCGAGCGCGGTCACTTCCTGCGTGAGCGCGCGCCGCTTCTCGTCCAGCTCGCGCACGTCGTCGGGCATCTCGAGGAGCTGCTCGACGCGCCCCTTGTAGTAGTTCCCGTCGACGCGTACGGTCTCCATCTGCGAGTCGAGGAGCTCGAGCACGGAGCGCAGGCTGCCGGCGAGCGGGCGCGCGCAGGTGGGGCAGATCCCCTCCTCCCCCGCGGCGGCGAGGCGGTCGCGCTGCTGGCGCAGCTCGGCGTACTGGTCGCGCAGCGCCTGGCGCTTGGTCTCCGCTTCCTGCCGGTCGCGCACCCACTCGGTGCGCCGGGCCTCGAGCTGGCCGTCGACGAGCTCCAGCTCCTCGCGCTTCTGGGCGACGGCGGCGCTCACCTCCTCCTCCAGGCGCGGCGCGCTCTCGATGCGCGTGCGGCGCTCGCGCAACCGGGTCAGCTCGTCGTCGAGCGCCTGGCGGGTGGCGAGGAGGGTCTGGCGCCGCCCTTCCTCGCGCGCGAGCACCTCGAGCCGCTGGAACTCGGCGTGCAGCGCGGCGTACGGAGCCAGCTCCTTCTCCAGCCGTTCGCGCTCGGCGCGCGCGAGGGCGATCTCGCGCAGCTCGCCCTCCAGCCGCTCGGTGTCGCGCCGCAGCGCGGCCTCCTCCCCTTCCGCCACGCGCATCTCGGAGAGGAGCGCCTGGAGCTGCTCGCGCTCGCGCTGCATCGCCTCCCACTGCGGGCGGAGCCGCGCGACCTCGGCGGCCGCGCGCTCCTGCGCGGCGCGCGCCGCCGCCGCGCTCTCGCGCGCTGCGGCGAGTGCGGCTTCGCCTTCGTCGACCTGGCGCGCGATGACCTCGGCGTCGGGCATCCCTTGCCGGAGCCCGGCGATCTGCGCGACGATCTCGGCGCGCCGCTCGCGGAGGATCTTCTGCGCGGCCCGGAGCCGCTCGTAGCCGAGCACGTGCGACAGGAACTGCGCGCGCTCCGACGGCCCCATCGCCGCCATCACGCTCAGCTCCTTCTGCCCGGTGAAGTAGGTGTTGAAGAACTCCTCGCGCGTCATCCCGAGCCGGCGCGTGAGGAGCTCCGAGACGCTGCTGATCGAGTTGGCGATCGGGGTCGTGGCGCCGTCGAGGTACAGCTCCGCGTTGGTGAGCCCGCGCACGACGCGGTAGCGGTGCCCGCCCAGGGTGAAGTCGAGCTCCACGCGCACGCTCGACCGCGGGCCGGCGCGGTGGTAGCGAATCGAATCGCGCGTGCCGCGTGCGGCGGCGTTCCCATAGATCGCCCACGCGATCGCCTCGAGCAGCGTGGTCTTCCCGGAGCCGTTGGGGCCGATGATGCCGGTGAGCCCCGTGCCGAACTCGACCCGGGTGTCCGCGTGCTGGCGGAAGTTCGTGAGGACGATGCTGTTGAGACGCACTAGCTGGCCGAGGGCGGCGCCGCCGCGGCCTGCTCGGCCGCGGCGTCAGCGTCGTGGAGATACTGGAGCCCGAGCCGCACGAGCGCCGCCCGGTCCAGATCGGCGTCGATCGGACGGCGCGCGAGGTACGATTCGACGGTCTCGGTGAGCGTGGGCCGGCGCCCCGGCGCGCCGCTCGCCGACATGCGGATGACCTCCGGGCGGCGCGTGTCGAGGTGGAAGTGCAGCGCGCGGCGCTTGTACTCGCGCAACGCCTTGTGGTCCAGCTCACGCACGATGTGCCGCGGCACGTCGCGCACCACCAGGCGCACGACGCGGTCGTCGATCCCGCCGGGGCACGCGTCCACCCGCTCGGCGATCGCGGCGTTCAACTCGGCGGCCGACATCCCGCGCGCGCTGAACGACGGGAGGTCGATCAGCTGCCGGCTCGGCGGCACGTGGTGGAACGTGTGCGCGCCACGGTCGAGGTCGAACTCGATGAACCCCTTCCCCGGGAGCCCGGCCTCGCGCTCCTCGACCAGCTCTCCCCACGGGTTGGGGGAGGTGTACTCGAGGGAGCCGGCGTAGTACGCGTTCGCGGCGATCTCGCGGTGCACGTGGTAGTGGCCGAGCGCGACGTAGCTCCACGCCGGGGCGCCGAGCGCGGCTTGCGGGATCTCCACCGAGGCGCGGTCCACGTTCGCCAGGTGCGCGGGGAGTATCCCCTCGACCTCGCCGTGCAGGAGCAGGACGTTGTGCCGCACGCTGGGCTCCGGGGTGAGCGCGGGGAGCGGCCCCGACATGTCGGGGACCGCGAGCACCGCGAGGTCGAGCTCCGGGAACGCGAGCCGTTTGGGCCCGTCGGCGACGACGTGGATGCCGATGCGCGAGAAGAGCTTGAGGATGCACCCGGTCTCGCTGGCACGAGGGCGATCGTGGTTCCCCGCGATCATGACGACGGGGAGGTCGGGGATCGCCTGGCGCAACCGGTAGAACTGGTAGAACGCGTCGATGATGGCGGGGTTCATCGGGCGCACGGTGTGGAACACGTCGCCCGCGATCACGACCAGGTCCGGCTTCAGCTCGATGACGCGATCGATCGCCCGCCGAAAGGCATGCGCGACGTCGGCTTCGCGCTGATTGATGCCCGTCGGTGTGAGCCGGTGGTACTGGCGGTAGCCGAGGTGGAGGTCGGCGAGGTGAACGAGGCGCACACTTCAAGTTAGCGCTGGGACGCTAACGTCGCTAGCTGCTTAGGGATAAGCGGTCTCCCCCTCCCCGCTAGGGCGCCCGCCCGGTCTGCATGTGCTGGGT
>JADGGM010000242.1 GCA_019689955.1 Gemmatimonadaceae bacterium | reverse complement strand
GGGCCGCGGGAGCGGGCGCTCGTGCTCGGTGATCTCGGCATGCTCGCGAATGACCGTCTCGAGGGCGCGAGCGCGCGCGAGCAACGACTGGTCCACGGCGGGGAAGCTGTCGCTGACCGAGGCGGCGGCGCCGCGGGGCGCGGCCGATGCCATGGGCGGATAGGAGGTCGTCATCGGGAAGCCCTCCGGCGCATGGGCGTGACGGGATGACGGGAACGGCCTATGTTCGGCACATCGGGCGCGCGAGGCAAGCTGAGCATCACGTCGCGTCGGCGGTTCGTACGTTTCCGTGCGCGCGCCCCGTCGCTCGAGGTCGTTGGCTCAGGCTGCAAGACCGCGCGTGCTCGGGCGCCATCATTGCAGCGGGCGAGATCGGGCTATGTAGCTCCGAGCCACGAGCGACGGGCCGGGGTGCTCCATGCCTTGTCAGGGCGGCGAAACACGTTAGTATGGCGAAGCACGGGCACAGTCGACGAACGCCGGGACGCCAGGCCACGACGCGTTCACGCCCACCATGGATGGACCTCGTGACATCGCTCGAGACCCGCGACTCGCCGAGCTGCCCCGCGCACGCTCGGCGTTCGTCTTTTGGCCGACCACGCCCCACGCAGGAGGAAGTATGGAAGCCCACGTGACATCGCAATCACAGTCGTACCGGCTTCGGCAGCGTGCCGAGGAGGCGCAGATCCGGCACGGCCAGGAAGTGCGGGCGGACGTGCCCAACGTGAGAGTGACGGCGTCCGCCGGCGCGTCGTTCTCGTGGCTCCGCCGCGGCGCCGCGGCCGGCCACAAGCACGGCGACGTCTACTTCTGCAACATCGGACGGATTCGGGTTCGAGAGGTTCTCGCGGAGGGCGATGACACGCCGCTCCCGAACGAGGTCGTGGTCGAGGGCCTGGAGATCGCCGAGCCGGGATCGTACGATCTCGTGAACGTGCTCATCCGCTCGAACGGAGACATCCGCCTCGTGATGGATGAGCAGACGCGCATCGAGCCCGCCGCTCGGCCGAGCGGCGTCGCGTACTTCTAGCCGAGCGCCGTTCCACCGTTCCACTGGCCTGCGCCCGGCTTCGTCGACGAGGGAACGCCCGGCGGGAGATCCCCGCCGGGTGCTCCCATGGCCGAGCCGGTCCGCGGCGCGCGCCTTCTGCTGCGCGCAGAGCGGCAAGGAACCGGCGGATGTGACTATGGCGCCGACGGCGATCGCAATGCGGATCACCCGAGCGACGCTCCGGCCTGAGTTCCTCCGCCCTGCCACGTCGACGAGCATGCGTACCTTCTCCAGGTGCTCGGGTGATCGACGGCGAGGCGATTCGCGCGATGCCGGTATGAGCCGCGCGGCGGTGCTCTGACGCACTGTCGAGGGGCGCCGGCATCGTGTGTCCGGCCGCACCCACCGCGCGCCGCGCCGTCGGGGACGCACAGAAGACACCGCAACAACGGGGTTCCCCTGCTCACGCGGAGGAGCTCGGTGTTGCGCCCCGAACGTCATCCCGGCAGCGCGGTTCTCACGATCAGCGCCACCCCTGCCCCGATGACGACGACTCCGATGGCGGCCGCGACGCGCTCCCCGCGCGGCGCGAGTCGCTCGAGCGTGATCGCGCCGGCCACGACCGCCATGAGGCGCGGGTCCATGAACCCGGTGGTGAAGAGAACCGCGGTCGCGCCTGCACAGCTGCACGTACAATGAAGCCCGAGGCGCACGCCGTGCCGCCACGCGGCGCCGAGGTCCGCCGGCACGTTGCCGCCGTGCCCCGGCATCGCCCGGCAGCACGCGAGGTGGTGCGCCTTCCACGCGGTGAACTGGAGCGCGCCGGCGATCACGACGACCACGCCCGCGGCGATCGGCGCGGCTGCCGCGAGCGCAGGCAGCTCCCGCTCCACGATCGCGCGCATCGCGCCGAGCGGAAACACGGCCAGCCCGAGCACCGCCCACACGGTGAAGTACCCCGCGCCGACGTACGCAACAACGCCCGCCGCACGTGCCGCGCCGACCTGGCCGACCGCGCGACGGTACCGCCGCAGCGCCGGCACGAGCACCGGCAGCATCATCGCGGCCATCATCACGACCCACGCGCCGAGGAACGACGCTGCGGCGCCCGGCCACTCCTGGCCGGGCATCCGCATCCCAATCATCGCGTGATCGCCCATCGCGATGCTCAGCGCTCGTCGTACGCGTCGTGGTGCCGCCACCAGAGGCCCGACTCGTTGCGCCCCAGGGGAGCGCGATCGAGCCATTGGTACATCCCCCAGAGCGCGTCCAGCCCGCGCGCATAGGTCGAGTAGGTGTGATAGACGACGCCGTCGTCGAGCACGAACGCGCTCACCCCCGGCCGCTCGCGCAGGAACGTCGCCACGTCGGTCCCGGCCGAGGCCGCGACCTGCTCGACGACCGACCCGCCCTCCCCGGGCTGCGCCTGCCGGGTGTTCTTCCGGGACGCCGGGCGACCGGACGGCCCCTCGCGCCGGTAGTTGTACTCCGCGCCTCCCTCCCGCTGCTGCGCTTCGGTGATCCCCACGGCGTAGTCGAAGTTGAAATCGCTCCCGAACGACGACGCCCACGGGAAGCTCCACCCCATCCGCCGCTTGAACGCCTGCAGCTTCGCGAGCGACGCACGCGAGACCGCGCAGAGCGTGACGTCGTGGTGCGCGAGGTGCACGACGAACCCGTTGAAGCCGTCCGCGATCGACGAGCACGACGGGCACCCGGCCGTGTAGTCGGGCCCGAACATGAAGTGGTAGACGAGGAGCTGCGACCGCCCGCGGAAGAGATCCGCGAGCGAGGCGCTCCCCTCGTCGGTCTCGAACTGGTATTCTTTCTCGACCCGGACCCAGGGCAGGTCCTGCCGCCACCGCGCGAGCGCGTCGCTGCGCCGCGTCAGCTCCTTCTCCGCCTCGAGCAGCTCGAGCCGCGCGGCCAGCCACTCCTCGCGGGTCCCGATCGTGTGTTTCGCCATCCGTGTCGCCATCGGTCGCCTCTCCCTTGGACGTTTCGTCGTCGGTCGCCCCACCCTCGATGTGGCGTGCGATCCGGCGGTCGAGGGATAGATTAGTAGCGGGCCATCGACGGGTGTGAGTAACAAGTGTGACGGGATTCTCGTGCACTCGCTCATCCCCGCCGCGGCGGGCGCGCGCGGGCGGGGCGACCCCCTCGGCGCATTGAACCGCGTCGCCCTGCGCGACGACGCGCCCGCGCTCGTGCTGCGCGGGATCGCGATGGCGCAGCTCGGCGATTTCGCGCGCGCGAAGGTGCTCGTGCGACGCGCGGCGCGCGCGTTCGGTCCGCGGGAGGCCGTGGCCCGCGCACGGTGCGTCGTCATCGAGGCCGAGCTCGCGCTCGTCTCGCGCGACCTCGGCTCGATCGCGACGATGCTCGACGCCGCGCGCGCGACGCTCGAGGCACACGGCGACCGCGTGAACGGCGCGTATGCACGCTACCTCGCCGTCCGCCGCTTGCTCGTGATCGGGCGGCTCGACGAGGCCGAGCGCCGGCTCGCCGAGCTCGACCCCGCACCGCTCCCCGCCGCGCCGCGGGCCGCGTACGAGCTGGTCGTCGCCGGGATCGCGATGCGGCGCCTCCGGACCGCCGCGGCGCGCGCCGCGCTCGCGCGGGCCGAGGACGCCGCGCGCCGCGCAGCGATCCCCGCGCTGACCGCGGAGGTCGAGAGCGCCGCGCACGTCCTGCGCGCCCCCGCCGCGCGCCTCATCGCGCGCGGCGAGGAGCGGTCGCTGCGGCTCGACGAGGTGGAAGCCCTGCAGCGATCGAAGGCGCTCGTGGTCGACGCGTGCCGCCACGTCGTGCGCGACGCGCGCACGGAGGTCACGCTCGCCACGCGCCCGGTGTTGTTCGCCCTCGCCCGCGCGCTCGGCGAAGCGTGGCCCGGCGACGTGCCGCGGCGGGTGCTCGTCGCACGTGCGTTCGGCGGGAAGTTCGTCGACGAATCGCATCGCGCGCGGTTGCGCGTGGAGGTCGGGCGCCTGCGCGCGATGCTGCGGCCGCTGGCCACCGTGAGCGCGACGGCGGAGGGGTTCGCGCTCGCGCCACGCCGCGCGCGCGAGGTCGTCGTGCTCGCGCGCCCCGTCGACGACGCACACGCCGCCGTGCTCGCCCTCCTCGCCGACGGCGAATCGTGGTCGAGCTCCGCCCTGGCGCTCGCGCTCGGCGCCAGCCAGCGCACCGTGCAGCGCGCGCTCGATGCCCTTGCGGCGGCCGGGAAGGCGCAGTCATTTGGTCGCGGGCGCGCCCGCCGTTGGACGACCCCACCCCTGCCGGGATTCGCGACGACATTGTTACTCCCCACTCCGCTCCCCATCGACTAACATCGCCCCATGAAACGATCAGCCGCCGAGATCATCCACGAGTACGGCCCCTTCCCCGGCGTCGACCGCGTGAACGGGGTCACCTATGACGGCCAGCGCGTCTGGATGGCCACTGGCGACACGCTCGAGGCCTTCGACCCGGAGCGCGGGGACCGGCTCCGCACCATGGACGTCCCCGCGCACGCCGGGACGGCGTTCGACGGCGAGCACCTGTTTCAGATCGCCGAGAATCGCATCCAGAAGATCGATCCGACGACCGGCCAGGTGCTCGCCACGATTCCGACGCCCAACGGCGGCGGAGCGTCTGGGCTCGCGTGGGCGGAGGGGACGCTCTGGGTGGGGCAGTACCGCGAACGGAAGATCCATCAGGTCGATCCCCACACCGGAGCGATCCTCCGCACCATCGAGACCAACCGCTTCGTCACCGGAGTGACGTGGACGGACGGAGAGCTCTGGCACGCCACGTGGGAGGGTGAGGCGAGCGAGGTGCGGCGGATCGATCCTCGAACCGGGGAGGTGCTGGAACGGCTCGAGATGCCGCCGGGGATGCAGGTCTCGGGGCTCGAGTCCGATGGCGGCGATCGGTTCTTCTGCGGGGGAGGAGTGAGCGGGACGGTGCGAGCGGTCCGCCGGCCGAAGCGCGCGGCGGCGAAGGGGGGCAAGGGGTGACGATCGCCTCGCCCCATCGTGCCCGACGGAGGAGCGGTCAGCTCACGGCGTTCCGCACGAGCGCACCGATCCGAGCTTCCTCGGCGGCGGTCAGCTCCGTCAGCGCGAATGCGGTCGGCCACATGTGCCCGTCGTCGAGCGCTGCCTTGTCGCTGAAGCCGAGCGTGGCGTACCTGGTCTTGAACTTGTGCGCGCCCTGGAAGAAGCAGACGACATTGCCGTCCTTGGCATAGGCCGGCATCCCGTACCAGAGCCTCGGCGCGAGCGCCGGGGCGTTGGCTTTGATGATCGCGTGGAGCCGCTCCGCCATGCGGCGATCGGGCTCGGGCATCGCGGCGATCTTCTCGAGCACGGCGGCCTCGTCGCTCTCCGCCCCCGCGCGTGAGCGGCGGCGCGCGGCGGCCTTCAGCTCCTGGGCGCGCTCGCGCATCGCGGCGCGCTCCTCGTCGGTGAACCCGGTGGATGTCTTGCGTGTCGCGGCGGGGCGCTTGGCGGATGTCCGCGAGGGCTTCTTTGCGGGCTTCTTGTCAGTCATGAGGTCTGCGGACCAGGGGGAACGGGAAATGTACTCGAGAGAGAACGCCGACTTCAGCCCCGATGGCTACCGTCTCGGCTCATACCGCAACTCCACCGCTCCCGAGCCGAGCTCCCGCCGGCTCACGAGCTTCAAGTCGATGTATTTCGACAGCCCGGCGAACAACGTCGGCCCGTGGCCCGCCAA
>JADGGM010000241.1 GCA_019689955.1 Gemmatimonadaceae bacterium | reverse complement strand
TTATAACATACAGATGGGGCGGAGGCGCGCGAAATCCTCGAACGCGGGCCCGCACGCGAGACGACCGCGCGTGTGGCTGCCGGCGCCGTGTGCCGGCGCTTTCTCCGGGAGCTCGGGATCAGGATCGCGAGCCACGTGATCCACCTGGGCGGGATCGATGCCCGGCGCCCGGATCCGATGCCGGACGACATCAATGCCGTGGCGGATCAGTCTCCGCTACGCACGCTCGACCCCGAGGCGGACAAACGGATGATCGAGCGCATCGACGCAATCAAACGGGAGGGGAACACACTCGGCGGGATCTGCGAGGTCGTGTGCGACGGCGTCCCCGTTGGGCTGGGCTCGCACGTCTCGTGGGACCGCAAGCTCGATGGTCGGCTTGGCGCGGCGATGATGTCGATCCCGGCCGTGAAGGGGGTCGCGATCGGGATGGGGTTCGACGCGGCACGCCACACCGGCGCCGAGGTTCACGACGAGATCGAGCTCGCCCTCCCGCCCGGTCTTCCGCGAACCGGAAACGTGCGGCGCAAGACCAACCGGGCCGGCGGGCTCGAAGGGGGGATCACCACCGGAGAGCCCATCGTCATCCACGTCGCGATGAAGCCGATCAGCACCCTCATGCGCCCGCTCGCTACCATAGATGTACCGAGCGGCGCGGCCGCAGCGGCGGTGGCCGAGCGGAGCGACGTGACCGCGGTTCCAGCGATGGGAGTCATCGCCGAGGCGATGGCGGCCTTCGTCCTTGCCCAGGCGGTTCTCGAGAAATTCGGTGGCGATTCCCTCGCCGAGGTCCGGCGCAACTATGGCGCGTACCTCGAGTGCTTGGCGGCCTGGATTGGCGCCTGACCCGGTTCTCGGGCCCCCGCACATCATCCTCGTCGGCCTTCCCGGGTCCGGGAAGTCGACCGTCGGGCGCGCGGTGGCCGAGCAGCTCGGGCGACCGTTCCTCGACTTCGACACCGAGATCGAGCGACGGAGCGGGCGTTCGGTTACGGATATTTTTCGGGAGCATGGCGAGCCCCATTTCCGGAAGTTGGAGCTTGAGCTGACCCGAGAGCTCGCCGCCAGGAGCGGCATGGTGCTGGCTCCTGGAGGTGGCTGGGGGACCGTCCCTGGCGCGCTGGCGCTCCTGCGCCCCCCCGCGCGCATGATTTACCTTCGGGCCACTCCAGGAGTCGCATTAGAGCGGATGGGCGCGGAGCGGGCCTCCAGGCCCCTCCTCAGCCACGCCGACCCCCTGTCAGAGCTCGGCCGCCTGCTCGCGGCCCGAGAGGCATTCTACCGCCTCGCCGATCACGTCGTCGACGTCGATCGTGTTGATTTACAAGAGGTTATCTCGTTGGTCTCACAGCTTGCCTCGGCCGGATGGGAGGGATAGCTTTGGAAACCAGCAACGCCACCGGTCCGGTGCGCCCGTGCGAGCCCCACGTCTTGGGGCGCGGCGATGGATCGGTACGACCGGCCATGCTTCAATGGTGGTCTCGACCCCAGGCCGACCCACATTGCGGCGGTCCGATCCGGCCTGGGCCGGAAGGGGTGATCTTCCCATGACATTCCGTGTACTAGGCCCCCATGAGCGGGGCCGTTTCGCCCCCGAGGCGTGGGGGCATCTGATGGCCTTGAGCGGCTCCGGCCTCCTCAATGCCGCGGAGTTGGAGCATCTCATCGAGCGGGCCCTGAGCCAGATCGATGGCCGGATCGCGCTCGACGATCTCCGCGTTCTGATGGAAGGTGCCGGGTATCCCGACGATGGGCTCTCCGGCGACAACGTGACTGTACACTGATCCCAATGGCAGCCAAGAAGACGACAACCAAACGCCGCACGGCGAAACGGAGCACGGCGAAGAAGCAGGCTGCCTCCGCCTCCGCGCCGGCTTCGGCCAAGCCCGCCACGCGGAAGAAGGCGCCTGCCGCGCGCGCTGCGAGCACCGCGGTAGCACCTGCCGGCGAAGCCGCGCGCGCGAGCGACGGGCGCCGGTCGGCGCGTGGGGGGCGGGGAAGCCGGGGGAGCCGCCGGTTCGAGATCGAGCCGCTCGACATGTCGAGCATGGCTGGGAAGTCGCTCGTCATCGTCGAGTCGCCGGCCAAGGCGAAGACGATCAGCAAGTATTTGGGCCCCGACTATCGAGTCCGGGCCACGGTGGGGCACGTTCGCGACCTCCCGGAGAAGGGGTTGGGGATCGACATCGAGGCCGGGTTCAAGCCGACGTACGTCCCGGTCCCTGGAAAGGAAAAGACCCTCGCTGAGCTCAAGGGCGCCGCGAAAGTCGCCTCGCGCGTGTATCTCGCCACCGACCCTGATCGAGAGGGGGAGGCGATCGCCTGGCACGTGGCCGAGGCGATCAAGCAGCGCGGCGGCGCACCGATCCAGCGCGTGATGTTCCATGAGATCACGCGCGACGCCGTGCGTCGTGCCATCCAGAACGCCACCACGATCGACGAGCGGAAGGTCGACGCGCAGCAGGCGCGTCGCGTGCTCGACCGGCTCGTCGGCTACAAGGCGAGCCCCCTCCTCTGGAAGACCGTGAAGAAGGGGCTCTCGGCCGGCCGCGTGCAGACCGTCGCGCTCCGCCTCATCGTCGAGCGCGAGCGGGAAATTCGCGCGTTCAAGCCGGTCGAGTACTGGACCATCGAAGCGCTCCTGGAGAAGGACGGGCAGCGCTTCACCGCCCGGCTGCATCAAGTCGACGGGAAGAAGCCGGAGATCGGCAACGAGCAGCAGGCGACCGCGATCCTGAACGACGTGAAGGGGTACACCACCTTCTCCGTCACCAGCGTTCGGAAGCGCGAGCGGCGCAAGAACCCCTCGGCGCCGTTCACCACGAGCACGATGCAGCAGGAGGCCGCGAAGAAAATCGGCTTCGGCTCGAAGAAGACGATGCGTGTGGCGCAGGACCTCTACGAGGGGATCGAGCTCGGCGCCGAGGGCGCGGTCGGTCTCATCACGTACATGCGTACCGACTCCACGCGCGTCGCCGAGAGCGCCGCCGTGCAAGCGCGCGACTTCCTCAAGTCGGAGTTCGGCGAAGCGTATCTCGCGGCCGGCCCGCAACTGTACGGGAAGGCGCAACAGGCCAACGCGCAGGATGCGCACGAGGCCGTTCGCCCCACCGATCCCACCCGGCGCCCCGAGCAGATTCGCAAGTATCTCTCGAGCGATCAGTTCAAGCTCTACGAGCTCATCTGGAAGCGGTTCATGGCGTCGCAGATGGCCCCCGCCGTCTTCGACACCACCACCGTCGACTTCGACCTCGGCCGCTACCTGTTCCGCTCGACCGGGAGCGTGGTGAAGTTCGATGGGTTCCTCGCGCTGTACCGCGAAGCGCACGAGGAGGGGGAGGGGAAAGCGCTCGAGGACGAGCAGGCGCTGCCGGTGCTCGAGGTGAACGAGCGGGTCCCGGTCAGGGAGATCATCCCGCGCCAGCACTTCACCGAGCCCCCGCCGCGTTTCAGCGAGGCGAGCCTGGTCAAGGAGCTCGAGCGCCTCGGCATCGGCCGGCCGTCCACGTACGCATCGATCATCTCCGTGCTCGTGGAGCGGCGGTACGTCGTCCTCGAACAGCGTCGCTTCACCCCGACGCCGCTCGGCGAGACGGTCGAGAAGATCATGGTCCACCAGTTCCCCGACATTTTCAATGTCGCCTTCACCTCCAACATGGAGGAGGAGCTGGACAAGATCGAGGAGGGGGACCTGAGCTGGCGCCGCGTGCTCGAGGAGTTCTACGGCCCCTTCTCCGAGTCGCTCGACAAGGCGAACATCGAGGACCTCATCGCGCGCGCGCACGACCTGTCGATGCTCGAGACCGAGCGGTGTCCCAAGGACGGCGGCCGCCTCGTGCCCAAGGGGGGGATCTTCGGCCCGTATCTGGCCTGCGAGCATCGCCCCGCGTGCGACTACACGAGACCGCTCGGCCGCGACAAGAAGCCCGCGGTGATGACCGACGAGATCTGCCACGAATGTGGCGCGCGCATGGTCATCCGTCACGGGCGGTCCGGCGAGTTCCTCGGGTGCAGCCGCTTCCCCAAATGTCGCGGCACGCGTGCCCTCCCGACCGGGATCAAGTGCCCGAAGGATGGCGGCGACATCATCCAACTGCGCTCCAAGCGCGGCGGTCGGCCGTTCTACGGGTGCGCGAACCATCCGAACTGCGACTTCATCGCGTGGAACAAGCCCGTGCTCGAGCAGTGCCCGGAGTGCGGCAACATGGGCGCCGAGATGAAGTCCACGAAAGCCCGCGGCGAGTACCGGAAGTGCCTCAAGTGCGGGAACGAGTGGGACGTGACGCCGAGCCCCGAGGAAGCTGTGGCCGTGTAGCACGAGCGCTCGCGGCGGGTAGGGCGGGGGCGGTCCGCCGCCCCTTCCCGAGCCTCCCGTTCCCGATCATGATTCACGGATGATTCATGTCATCGGTGGCGGGCTCGCCGGTTCCGAGGCCGCGTGGCAGCTCGCGGAGCGCGGGTACGATGTGACGGTGCACGAGATGCGCCCCCTCGTCCCCACGCCGGCGCACAAGACCGAGCGGTTGGCCGAGCTCGTGTGCTCGAACACCTTCAAGAGCACCGAGCTCTCGAACGCGCACGGCCTGCTCAAGGCCGAGATGCGGGAGCTCGGCTCTCTCATCCTCTGGGCGGCCGATCAGGCGCGCGTGCCGGGCGGAAGCGCGCTCGCCGTGGACCGCGACATCTTCTCCCAGGCCGTCCACGACCGCATCACCTCGCACCCGCGCATTCGCGTGGAGCGCGGCGAAGTGACCGAGCTCCCCTCGCCGGGGATCATCGCCACGGGACCGCTCACCTCGGACCGTCTTGCCGAAGCGATCCGTACGCGGTTGGGGATCGAGTCGCTCGCGTTCTACGATGCCATCGCCCCCGTGATCGCGCGCGATTCGATCGACGACACCATCGTCTTCCGCGCCTCGCGCTACGGGAAGGAGACGATGGAGGGGGAGGGCGCCGAGGGCGCGTACCTGAACTGTCCCTTCACGCGCGAGCAGTACGAGGCATTCATCGACGCGCTCCTCGAGGCCGACCAGTACCACGGGCACGAGTTCGACGAAGTGCCGTACTTCGAGGGGTGCATGCCCGTCGAGGAGATGGCGCGGCGCGGGCGCGACACGCTGCGCTTCGGCCCCCTCAAGCCCGTGGGGCTCCGCGATCCGCGGACCGGGCGCGAGGCGTGGGCGGTCGCGCAGTTGCGTCAGGAGGACCGCGGCGGCCGGATGTGGAATCTCGTCGGGTTCCAAACCCGGCTCAGGATCCCCGAGCAGCAGCGAGTGTTCCGGATGATCCCCGGGCTCGCCGACGCGGAGTTCCTGCGGTACGGGTCGATCCATCGGAACTCCTACGTCAACGCCCCCGCCGCGCTCACGCCGCACCTGTCGCTGCGCGACGACCCGCGCGTGCTGTTCGCCGGCCAGATCACGGGGGTGGAAGGTTACACGGAGAGCAGCGCGACGGGGCTCGTGGCGGGGATCAATCTCGCGCGGATGATGAGCGGGCTGGAGCCGGTGGTGCCGCCGCCGACGACGATGCTCGGCGCGCTGTATCGGTACCTGCGCGAGGCGCGCCCGGAGCACTTTCAACCGATGAACGCGAACTTCGGGCTGATGGACGATTTGCCGGAGCGCGTGCGCGACAAGAAGCGGAAGCGGGAGCTGCTGGCGGAGCGTGCCATTGCGGAGATGAAGCGGTGGGGGAGGGAGAATGCGGGGG
>JADGGM010000240.1 GCA_019689955.1 Gemmatimonadaceae bacterium | reverse complement strand
CCTCGTCCTCGTCATCACCGCCGCGGGGGTGCTCGGGTGGCGCGCGACCCACCCGCGCCGGGCCCCGGCGATCACCTTGCCGCCCCTCCCGCAGGCCTCGATCGCCGTGCTCCCGTTCGTGAACATGAGCGCGCGCCCCGAGGAAGACTACTTTTCCGACGGCATGACCGAGGAACTGATCACCACACTATCCCGCCTCCCCGGGCTGCGGGTCGCCGCGCGGACGTCGTCCTGGATGTTCAAGGGGCGTGCGACCGACGTGCGCGAGATCGGGCGCGAGCTGGGCGTCGCCACGGTGCTCGAGGGGAGCATCCGGCGGACCGACACGCGCCTCCGCATCTCGGCGCAGCTCATCGACGCGCGCAACGGCTATCAGATGTGGACCCAGGAGTTCGACCGGGGCGAAGGGGACGTGTTCGCGATCCAGGACGACATCGCCGAAGCGATCGTGAGCGCGCTCGCCACGCAGTTCAACGTGCATCCGCTCCCGCTCCCGCCGCGCATGACGCCGAGCCCGGAGACGTACGAGCTGTATCTCCGCGCGCGCTACGCATGGCGCCAGCGGACCACACCCGCGCTGCTCGAGGCCGTGCGGCTCTTCCGCGAGGTCATCCGCCGCGACCCGCGTTACGCTCCCGCCTACGCCGGGCTCGGCGCGTGCTACGTGGTGCTCCCGCTCTACAGCACCCACGTGACGAGCCTCGAGATGTACGCGCGCGCCGACGACGCGGCGACGCACGCCATGCAGCTCGACTCCACCCTCTCCGAACCGTACGCGATCCTCGGGCTCGTCCGTGCACGGCGCTACGATTGGCGCGGCGCCGAGGAGGCCTACCGCACCGCGATCGCCCGCAACCCCAACGATGCGACGGCGCATCAGTGGTACGGCAAGGCGCTCACGCAGCAGGGGCGCGTGGTGGACGGCGAGCGCGAAGTGCGGCGCGCGCTGGCGCTCGATCCCTTCTCCGCCGTCATCCGCTACAACCTGGGGCAGACGCTGCTCGTCGCCCGCCGCTACGATGATGCCGCCGCGGCGCTGGAGGGCGCGCTCGCGCAGGCCCCGGATTTCGTGGCCGCGCGGACCGTGCTGGGGCTCGTACGCGATGCACAAGGGCGTCCGCGCGACGCGCTGCGCGAGCTGCAAGCCGTGGTGCACAGCGAGTCGAGGCGCAACGCCGACAATCTCGCGCTGCTCGCGTACGCCTACGCGCGCGCCGGGATCCGCGACACGGCGCAGCAGTTGCTCGCCGAAGCGCTCCGCGCCCGCGCGCGTCTCCCCCGCGTCTCGGCGACCGACATCGCGGTCGCCTACCTCGGCCTCGGCGAGCACGACCGCGCGTTCACCTGGCTCGAGCGGGCGCGGGTGGAGCACGATTCCGATCTCGAGGCGTTCGTCCCCAGCCCGCTGCTCGGTCCCTTGCGCGGCGACCCGCGCTTCGTGCGCCTCGAGACCGAGATGCACCTCCGGTGAGCGACGCCCCGCTCACCGCGAAGAGCCCCGAGCAGCCGCCCGCGCCGAAGCCGCGCGGCGTGTGGGGGCAGCTCGTCGGCCTCACCGCGGCGCTGCTCCGCGTGCTCAACCGCCTGGCCGAGTCCGGGTGGTCGGGGACGGCCGCGGCCGCGTGGTCGCTCCTCCAGAGCTCCGTGGTGCCCGGCCCGAGCGACGCCGTGCTCATCCCCCTCGGCCTCGCCGACCCCAGGAAAGCGATCCCCCTCGCGCTCTGGACCATCGCCGGCTCGGCCGTCGGCGCGATGATCGGCTACGGGATCGGCGTGCTCGCGTACGACTCGATCGGGCTGCCGCTCCTCACCTGGCTCGGCGTGACGTCGAGCCACCTCGCGCACGTGAGCGCGCTCATGCGCGAGAAAGGGTGGCTCGTGGTCGCGCTCGGGTCGCTGCCGCTCCTGTCGTCGAAAGTAGCGGCGATCATCGCGGGGGCGTTCGGGATGCCGGCGGGGGAGTTCGTGCTCGTCACGCTCGTCGTGCGTGGCGGCCGCTTCCTCGTCGAAGGACTCCTCCTCCGCTTTGCCGGCGGCTGGGTGAAGCGATGGGTGAGTCGACGGGACGGCCGCCTCGTCCCCTGACGCGCCGTCGCCGCCGCGGTCCCGTCACCCTCGCGTCACGACGATTTCTTCCCGACGTTCGGGTGGTTGAGCGAGTACACGTACGCTGCCACCGCCTTGACCTGCGCGTCGGTCAGTTGCGCGCCCCCCTTGGGGAGCATGGGTCCGGGGTAGGGCGGCGTCGGGTTGGGCACGCCGGCCGTGATGCGGGCGACGAGGAACCCGTAGCTGCCGTCGCCGGTGACCCACTTCTGCTTGATGAGGGGCGGAGCGAGCTGCGTCCCCTTGGCGTCCGCGCCGTGGCAGGTGAAGCACAGCCCGCCGGCCGCCTGGCCGTGGAAGATGCTGTCGCCGAGCGCGATTTCCTTCGCCGTGATGCTGCTCGGGCTCACGTTGGCGTTCGTGACGGCGTTGGCACCGCCGGCCCCGCCGGCCCCCGTGCTCCCGGCCACGGCTCCGCCCGACGCCGTGGTGTTGGCCGGCGCACCGCCCGGCGCTTGCGTCGACGGCGCGGCCGTGCTCCCGGCCGGCGCCGCGGCCGCGGTGCTCTCCGAACCGCGGGTGCCGCGCTCCCCCTTCGAGCACGCGCCGACGATGAGCGCGGCGCCCACGGCGGCCGCGATCGCGAGGTGGCACCGCGGCACGCGAGACGAGCGGGACGAACCTGAGGCTGGCATGAATCCCTCCTCGCACCGACGCTGGGTCCGGCGCGGGCTGACGGTGGCTCGACGGCTGACGACGGCCAGCACGTTCTCGGACGGCCACCGGCCGCCGCAAACCGTACGCCGCGGCGCACCGCGGGCAGGGGGTGAAGCCTCGTCGCGCTACGGCAGGATGTTCCCCGGCGCGAACATTCCCGCCGGGTCGAGCTCCCGCCTGAGCGCGCGCATCGCGCGGATCTGCAGCTCGCTCATCTGCATCGGGAGCCAGCGGCGCTTGAGCTTCCCGATCCCGTGCTCCGCCGCCACCGTCCCGCCGAGCCGGAGCACGTGGCGCAGCGTCTCGTCCACCACGCGCTCGACCGTGCGCAGCTCGTCCGCATCGCGCGCGATGAAGTTCTCGTGCGGGTGGCCGTTCCCCGCGTGCCCGTAGATCACCGGCTGCTCGACCCCGTGCGCGTCCGCGGCGGCGCGCGCCGCGTCGACCGCCTCGGGGAGCCGCGCGTACGGCACGGCCCAGTCGGTGGACACCTTGCGCCCGCCCGCCGCCCGGTGGGTCGCGCCGCGCTCGTTCATGTGCGCGGGGACGGCGTGGCGGAGGCGGCGTGCATCGCGCAGCGCGCTCTCGCTGTCGAACACCTGCGCGTCCGCGATCACGGCGCAGTGCGCCTCGGCGAGCGCGAGCCACGCATCGAGCGGGGGCTCGGCGTCCTCGCGCATCGCCTGCTCCGCGTACACGAGCGCCGCCGACGTCCCGCCCCACCCCGCGCCTCCGGCCGCGCGCACGATCGCGAGCGCGCGCGCGTCGAAGAACTCGAGGCACCGCGCGCTGATCGCGTCGGACGTCCGCGCAGCGGCGACGAAGGCGAAGGCGTCGCGCTCGTGTGCGAAGGGGATGCCGAACCCGATCACGCGCGCCGGGAGCGGGAGGAGCGCGAGCTCCGCTTCCACCACCACGCCCAGCGTCCCCTCGCTCCCGATGAACCAATCGACCGGATCCTGCGCCATCGCGTAGCCGACGGTGTTCTTCTCGAGCGGCGTGCGGCGCAGCTCCACCACCTCCCCGCTCGCGAGCACCACGCGCAGCGCGCGCACGTGCGCCCGCGTGGGCCCGTACCGCAGCGACCGCGCCCCCGATGCGTTGCACGCGACCGCGCCGCCGATCGTCGCCTCCTCCTCGCTCGTGGGGTCCGGGGCGAGGAGGAGCCCTTCCGCCGCGACCGCGCGCTTGACGTCCGCGATCCACGCGCCCGCCTGCACGCGCACGGTGCGCGCGGCGCGATCGATGTCCAGGATCCGGTCGAGCCCGCGGAGCGAGAGGAGCACGCCGCGATCGGTGATCGACGCCCCGGTGGTGCTCGATTGGCCGCCGGCCGGCGTCACCGTGCTCCCGCGCGCGGCCGCGTTCCGCACCACATCGACCACCTCGTCGACCGACGTCGGGCGTGCCACGGCCTCGGGGATCAGCTCGAGCCCCGATGCATCGCGGCCGAACGCGGCGCGAACGCTCGCGTCGGTGCTCAGCACGGCGCTCATGCGCGCCGATGCCGGGACGACGCGCGCACGGCGGCGCGGCTCACGACCCGCGGAAGTTGACGATCGCCGCGGAGAGGACGTCGGGGAGCTCGAGGAGCGAGCGGCGCAGCTCCTCGCTCACGACGCCGTCCACCGAGATCGCGGCGAGCGCTTCCCCCCCTTGCAG
The DNA here is from genome assembly GCA_019689955.1 of Gemmatimonadaceae bacterium. GTDB lineage: Bacteria > Gemmatimonadota > Gemmatimonadetes > Gemmatimonadales > Gemmatimonadaceae > JADGGM01. The sequence continues at coordinate 1,288 of JADGGM010000240.1, read as the reverse complement.
CAGGCGCGCCTGGTGGTACTCGGCGATGTTCACGCCGGCCGTGCCGAGGAGCGTCCCCACGCGCCCGATCACCCCGGGGACGTCGTGGTTCGTGAGGACGATGAGCGTCTGGCGCGGGGTCACGTCCACGTGGAAGCTGCCGATCCGCGTGATGCGCGGCGCCATCCCGGTGGCCGCGACCCCGGCGATCGTGATCGACTCCATCCCGCCGCTCAGCGTTACCTCCACCGCGCTCGGGTGCTCGAGCTGCGACGACTCCGCGACCGACAGCTCCAGCCCGTGCGCCTCGGCGAGCGCGCGCGCGTTGATGAGGTTGAGCCGGTCCACGTCGAGCACGCCCTCGAGCGCGCCCATGGCGGCCGCGGCGAGGAGCGCCCCGCTCCCCCCCACGAGCGCGGGGCCGCTGCGCACGACGAGGCGGCGCGTGGCCCGCACGCCGCGGTTGGCGAGGAGCGCGCGCGCGATCGCCGCGGCGCGGCGCGCCACGAAGAGCCCGGGCTGGAGCGCCTCCCACTGGAGCCCGCTCACCTCCGCCACGTTGATCGAGCGCGACAGCTCGCCGCGCAGCAACGCGTCGCGCACGGCGACGCACACGTCCACGGCCACGTTGCGCTGCGCCTCCCCCGTGGAGGCGCCGATGTGCGGGGTGAGGATCACGTTCGGCGCGCTCCGCAGCGGGTGGTCCGCGCGCAGCGGCTCGGCCACGTACACGTCGATGAGCGCACCGCGCAGCTCCCCCGCGGTGAGCGCGGCGACGAGTGCGTCCTCGTCGATGATCCCTCCGCGCGCGAGGTTGGCGACGATCGCCCCGCTCGGGAGCTTCGCCAGCTCGCGCCGGCCGATCATCCCCTTGGTCTCATCCGTGAGCGGGGTGTGAACCGTGAGCACGTCGGCGACGGCGAGCAACGCGTCGAGCGTTGCGGCGCGCTGCACGTGGAGCGACTGGAAGCGCTCGTCGCCCACGTAGGGGTCGTACCCGACGAGCGACATCCCGAACGCCCTGGCGCGGATCGCGACCTCGCTCCCGATGCGCCCGAGGCCGACGATGCCGAGCGTACGCCCTTTGAGCTCGCTCCCGAGCAGCTTGCTCCGATCCCACCGTCCGGCCTGCATCGACGTCACGGCCTGCGGGAGGTGGCGGAGGAGCGAGATGGCGGCGCCGAAGAACAGCTCGGCCACGGCGATCGTGTTCCCGGCCGGGGCGTTGATCACCGCGACGCCGAGCGCGGTCGCGGCGTCGAGCGCGATGTTGTCCACGCCGACCCCCGCGCGCCCCACCACCTTGAGC
>JADGGM010000239.1 GCA_019689955.1 Gemmatimonadaceae bacterium | reverse complement strand
CCCACGTTCCATCCCGCCCGCAATACCGCTATATTTAGAAGAGCACGGTCAGGCCGGACGGTCGCGCCGGGCGCTCATGCCCGGTGAGGAAAGTCCGGGCTCCACAGGGCAGGCTGCCAGGTAACGCCTGGGCGCCGCGGACCGAAAGGCTCCGCGACGACGGAAAGTGCCACAGAAAACAGACCGCCAACCCGCATGGGTTGGTAAGGGTGAAAAGGTGGGGTAAGAGCCCACCGCGCGTCTGGTAACAGACGCGGCACGGTAAACCCCAGCCGGAGCAAGGCCAAATAGGCGGTGAGGGACGGCCCGTCCCGACCAAGACACCGCGGGTAGGCCGCACGAGGGTCCGAGTGATCGTACCCCGAGAGAAATGACCGTCCGGACGCTCGTCGTCCGACAGAACCCGGCTTATAGGCCGGCCGTGCTCTCAATCAGCCTCTCGCGACACACCCCACGCGTTGCGAGAGGCTGATTGTGTCAGCACGTCTCGGCCACGTAGAATTCCAGACACACAGCACAGCATCGCCCCCTCTCCACCAAGGAGCTCGCTCCGTGCTGGCATCTCCGGTGTCACGCGTCCACTCACGCTCGGCGACCTTGCTCCTCGTGGTGACGGCCGCCGGGCTGCTCTCCTGCAGCTCCGGGACGACGCCGCACACGCCGGCGCCCCCCGCTCCCATGCGCGACAGCGCAGCGGTCAGCACGCCGGAGAGCTGGACCCCCCGCCTCGCACCAGGGAGCTGGCACTATCACGTCGTCACCGAGGCGTCGGTCGCACTGACGACCGACTCGAGCACGACTCGGGTGCCGGTCAGGACGAGCACGTTCTACACGATCCGCCTCGAGAGCGACAGTGCGGGGCTCGCGCTCAGGGGATCGGTGGACTCGGCCACCGTCTCCGCCGACAAGACGATCCCGGAGCAGCCCGACACTACGCAACGGACATCCACCTTCACCGCTCACATCGGCGCGGACGGCGCCGTGACCGACCTCCAGGGATCGGACTCCACGCAGTGCGTACAGGGGCTCGATCCGCGCGTCGCCGCGGTGCGCGCGCTCCTGATCCACACGCCGGCGACGCTGACGCCGAACGCCACGTGGAGCGATAGCACGAGCGTGGTGACGTGTCGGGGGACGACCCCGATCAGGACGACCACGACTTACACCTATGAGGTGAAGGGGCTCACGAGCTGGCAGGGGACCCCGGCCCTCGAGATTGCGCGCACGGGGACAATCACGCTCGCCAGCGAGGCGGGTCTCGCCACCGCGTCCGCCATCACGATCACGGGCACGGGGAACTCGACGACCACTCTGCTCGTCGATCCGGCTACCGCGATGATCCTCCACGCCACGGGAGAATCACACGCCTCCCTCACCGTGGCAACGGCGCGCTCGAAGCTCCCGTTCCGTCAGGATGTGACCGAGACGATCACGCTGCAGCCCTGAGCGCCGACGGCGGATCAGTCGACGAGACGCAGCGGCATGATCAGGCAGAGATACTTCGCCGGATCGTCCCAACCGACGGGTTCGACGGTCGCGGCTCGCTCGGGCGCCTTGAAGGTGAGCCGAACTTCGGCCGTCGGTATGTAGCGGAGGATCTCGAGGAGGTACGCGGCGTTGAACCCGATGTCGAGCGGGTCCCCCTCGTACATGATCGGCAGCTCGTCCTGCGCTTCGCCCAGGTCCGGCGTCTGAACGCTGAACTTGAGCATCCCCGCGTTGAAGGACATGCGAATCCGGTGCGTCTGATCGGAGGCGATGACCGACATTCGCTTAATCGCCTGCACGAGCGCTTCCTTGTCCGCGAGCGCGACGCGATCGTTGTCACGCGGGATGACCTGCTCGTACGGCGGGTACGGTCCCTCAATCAGACGCGTGTAGATCGCCGTGAAGGGAGAGCGGAAGCCGAGGTGGTTCTCGCCACGGGCGATCTCGAGCTCTTCCTCGGCCGGGAAGAGTCTTCTCACCTGCTCCAACGCCTTCGGCGGGACGATCATGTCGCCGGCCAGCGCGCTCGCGGCGTTCAACGGGACCTCCATCTTCGCCAGACGGTGCCCGTTGGTGGCCACCATGCGCATGTGCTCGGGGCGCAGCTCCCACAGCACGCCGTTCAGGATCGGCCGGCTCTCCTCGACGGACACCGCGAACGCCGTATGCGCGATGAGCTTCTGCAGCTCCCCGGACCGGATCCGCCAGCTCTCGTTGAAGCGAACCGCGGGAAGTGTGGGAAACTCGTCGCGAGGGAGGCCGAGCAGCCGAAAGCGTGAGCGGCTGCATTCGAGAGTGACGCGCTGCTCCCCTGCGGCACTCATGCGAACCGGCGCCGACGGGAGCTCACGGACGATCTCGGCCAGCTTTTTCGCCGGAACGGTGATCGCGCCCGAGGCTTCGACGTCCGCAGTGACCTCGGTGCTCACCGCGATGTCGAGATCGGTCCCTGAGAGCCGGATCCCACGCTCCGTCGTCTCCACCAGGATGTTCGCCAAGACAGGCAGAGTGGTCTTTGCAGGGACACTCGCTGTCACTGCCGCCAATCCGTCCTGCAGCTTTTCACGCGCGATCGTGAATCGCATCCTGGTTCCTCGGTGTCGGTGCGGGATTAGCTTCCTACTGCTTTTCTAAGGTACCTAAGCTAGCAGTAGTAGTAGGGGTTGTGGAAGTCCGTGGAGTCTGCAGAAGTCGTAGTCGCTCCACGAGTTGCTGCGCCAATGTGATGTTGAATCTTTGTAGGCCGCCGGGGAGGGAGGTGGAATGCTCGCACGGCATGCGCGGGGATGTGGAGCTCGGGGCTCCTTTCCACACTAATGCTGGAGCTTTTCCAGAGTCGCACGGACTGCCTTAACCCGTTGGGCGAAGGCTGGATCGGCTTTCAGCGTCTCCTCCACCTTCTCGAGGCTGTGGATTACTGTCGAATGGTCCCGCCCTCCGAAGGCGCTACCGATCTCGACCAGCTGCAGGCCCAGTAGGTCGCGGATGAGGTACATGGCGACCTGACGCGGGACCGTGAGGTGCTTGGTGCGGCTCTTCGAGCGGAGGCCATCGGTCGTCACCCCCCATTCCTTCGCGACGGCCTGCTGAATGACCTGCGGTGTGAGGCCGGTGCTCGGCTCTGGCGCATGGCTGCCGTTGGAGCGGAGCTTGTCGCGCAGCGCCTCATGGGCCAGCTCGACGGTCACGTCCTGGTGCTTGAGGGACGCGTAGGCGAGGAGTCGGATGATCGAGCCCTCGAGCTCCCGGACGCTCGATCGCACGTTCTCGGCGATGAAGTAGATCACGTCGTCCGGGATCGTGAGCTCGAGGTGGTCGAGGCGGGCCTTGTTGCGGAGGATCGCGATCCGGTGCTCCAGATCTGGCAAACCGATATCGGCGACCATCCCCCACTGGAATCGGCTGATCAGCCTGTCTTCCAGCCCCGGGATCTCGGACGGGAGCCGGTCGCTGGTGAGGATGATCTGGCGCCCGGCCTCGTAGAGGGCGTTGAAGGTGTGGAAGAACTCTTCCTGGACCGCTTCCTTCCCCTTGAGGAAGTGCACGTCGTCGACGAGTAGGAGGTCGGTCTCCCGGTAGCGTCGGCGGAACTCGGGGGTAGACCGTTTCTGGATGGCGGCGACGAGCTCGTTGGTGAACTGCTCCGTGCCGACGAAGCACACGCGCGTCCTGGGCGCCCGCTGGATGATGTCGTGCGCCACGGCTTGCATGAGGTGCGTCTTACCAAGCCCGGTGTGGCCGTAGATGAAGAGCGGGTTGTAGACCTTCCCTGGCGCGGCGGCGACGGCCTGAGCCGCAGCGGCGGCGAGCTCGTTGGACTTGCCGATGACGAAGTTCTGAAAGGTGTATCGCGCGCTGAGCTGGCCGGTGATATTGCTGGGCTCGGCATCTGCCGGTGGCGCCGGCTCCGGCGGTGGCGCGACGAAGAGGTCCATCTGGGGCTTGGTCTTCCGCTCCTCGTCGACCTTGAAGACGACGCTGATCGGATGACCGAGGACAACTGGCGCTAAGCTGGCTAGAACATGCGCGTGTTTTGACTCGTTCCACTCAGCCGCGAACCGGTCCGGGGTGCCGACGATAATCGTGTCGCCATCGAGCGCGAGTGCTTCGGTCGGCTCGAGCCACGTGCGGTAGGTCTGTTCCGGCAGCTCGTGGCGGGCGCGCTCGAGGAGGCGGGACCAGATTTCTGGAGCGGAGAGAGCCATGGGATGTGGAAAAGTCGGCGGGGACGCGAAGCTAGACCGAGCATGTGGAAAAGTCAATTCGCGTCTGCGCTCCAGGTGCCGGGCGGATGGCTCCGCTGTTGACCTATGTCATAGACCGTGCTACGTTTACGGTTCTGTACCTGATCATTGCCTTTAGGATTCGACATCGGAGCAGTCATGGGCAAGCCCACTTACCGCCCGCGTAACAAGCGCCGTATTCGTACCCACGGATTTCGCGAGCGTATGGCTACTCGTTGGGGGCGGGCAGTCTTGAGTCGTCGCCGGAAGAAGGGGCGGAAGCGCCTGACGGTTCGGCTTCCGTCCAAATACGCCGGCGCCTGAGCGGGCGCGCTTTCCACGGAGTCGCCGGCTGACTCGTGGAAGCGAGCTCCAGACTGTAGCACGTCAGGGGAAGCGGATCCGGACTGAGCACCTCGAGCTCCGGGTTGTCGCTTCCTCTCTGCATCATGCGCGGGTCGGGTTCATCGTGCCGAGGTACGGTCAGACGGCCGTGGCGCGAAATCGGCTCAAGCGGCGACTTCGCGAGGTCGTTCGGTGTAGTATTCTCTGGCAGCTACCTGCCGTGGACCTCGTCATTCGTGCACGGCGAGAGGCGTACAATGCTCCCTTCGAGAGCCTTCGCAGGGAGCTGCTCCGGGGGAGAGATCGTGTCGTGACCCTCTTTGCGGGCTCGTAATGCGGTGGGTCCTGATCTTCCTGGTCCGGGGTTATCAGGTGGCGCTGTCGCCACTTCTGCCCTCCACGTGCAGGTTCTACCCCAGTTGCTCGGCCTACGCCGTCGAGGCGCTCGAACGTCACGGGGCACTCCGTGGGAGCTGGCTCACGATCCGTCGGCTCGCACGGTGCCATCCTTTCTGCGCGGGCGGGTACGATCCCGTGCCGTGATCTCGCACGCTCGTAATGGACAAGCGCTTTTTTCTCTTTCTGATCCTTGCGGCGATCATTCTGATCGTCACGCCGAAGCTGTTCCCTCCTCCGCCGCGGGTGCCGCAGTCTGCTGCAGCGCATCGGGACTCCGTGGCCGCGGCGGTGCACCCGGGGGCGGGGGGCACGACGGCTGTCGCGCCGCAGGGGCCAGGTGCGGCTCCATCGGCTCAGCCCGCCACACCGGCGCGCGCCGGCGTGGACACTGGGGTGGCCGTCGCAACCGGGAAGCCGGACACGGTGGTCGTGAGCACACCGAGGGCGCTGTACCGTTTCAGCACCGTCGGGGCGGCGCCGATCGGGGTAGCGCTTCAGGACTACAAAGCGCTCTCGAAGGGTGACGGGAACGTCCAGCTCGCCCGGGGTGGGGTCCCGCTCGTCGAGTACCGGCTGCTGACGCAGTCCGGGGACACGATACCGCTCGAGCGGGCGGCGTTCACGGTCGACAGCTCCGCGCTGCACGCGTCGCCGGCTCCCTCCTTGAGCTTCCAGACCGTGGTGGGGAGCGACACGGTGGCGATCGCGTACACCTTCGCGCCGGACAGCTATCTCGTGCGCGTGCGGGGGGCGGGGCGAGGCCAGT
>JADGGM010000238.1 GCA_019689955.1 Gemmatimonadaceae bacterium | reverse complement strand
CGCCCCGACCGCGCCGCCCACGGGGAACACGGGCTGCGCCATGACGGTATTTTGACACTTCGTCAAATTACAACATCGCGTGGCCCTCGTACGTACTGACAACGTGACACGTTTGACCGTTCGCGCCCCGCGGCGCATGGCCAGCTACGTCGCCGCCGGGCTCGTGGTCGTGCTCGTCGGCTGTGTGCATACACCTTCCGTCAATGGCGTCTCCGGGACGTCCCCCGCGCCCAGCGCGCCGTGGACGCCGCCGCAAGCGCCCGCTCGCGCGCCGCTCCCGGTAGCGCCGCCACCGGCGCTCCCCGCCGACATCGCCAAGCGCGTCCAGCACCTGACGCTCGCCGACGTCCTCGACGTGGCGCTCCGCAACAACCCGACGACGCGCATCTCGTGGGAGAACGCGCGCGCGGCCGCGGCCGCATACGGCTCGCAGCGAGGGGCGTACTACCCGACCATCGACGCGGACGTGAACGCGACGCGCCTCAAGACGGTGGCGACGCAGGGGCGGCAGGCGGTGGAGCAGACGACGTACGGACCGAGCGCGACGCTCTCCTTCCTCCTGCTCGACTTCGGGGGGCGATCGGGGGCGGTGAACGGGGCCAAGCAGGCGCTCCTCGCCGCCGACTGGACGCACAACGCGACGATCCAGAGCGTCGTGCTCCAGGTGGAGAGCGCGTACTTCGACTACATGGCGACCAAGGCGCTCGCGGAGGCGCAGCGGGCGACGGTGGCCGAGGCGGAGCGGAACTACGCGGCCGCGCAGGAACGCCACCGCGTGGGGCTCGCCACGATCGCCGATGAGCTGCAAGCCAAGACCGCGCTCTCGCAGGCCCAGCTCGATCTCGAAAGCGTCGAGGGGACGCTCCAGACCACGCGCGGCGCGCTCGCCGTGTCGATGGGGCTGCCGGCCAACGTCCCCTACGACGTGGAGGCCCCGGCGGCCGAGATCCCGGTGGCGAACCTTGCGGACAGCGTCGACGTGTTGATCGCGCAGGCGCTCTCCGCCCGCCCCGACCTCGCGGCCGCGCAGGCGGAGTTCGAGCAGGCGCGCCAGCGCGTCCGCGAGGTGCGCGCCGCGCGGCTCCCGTCGCTGGCGCTCAACGGAACGGGAGGGCGTACGTACACGTCGCGGCTCCCCAACGGGGGGAACAACTACACGATCACGCTCGGCCTCAGGATCCCTCTGTTCGCCGGGTTCTCCCGAGCATACGATCAAGTACAGGCGGAAGCGCAGGCCGAGGCCGCGAAGGCGCGCCTCGATGCGCTCCAGCAGCAGGTCGTCTTCCAGGTGTTCAGCTCGTACTACGCCCTCCAGACCGCGACCCGCCGGGTCCGCACGGCCGACGACCTGCTGGCCAGCGCGCAGCAGTCGGAGCAGGTCGCGCTTGGGCGCTACCGGGCTGGTGTGGGGACCGTCCTCGACCTCCTCACGGCACAAGCCGCGCTGGCGAGCGCGCGCGCCCAACAAGTGCAGGCGAGGTGGGTATGGGCCACGTCGCTGAGCCAGCTCGCCCACGACGTCGGAGTGCTCGACACCCACGGCGGCAACCCGCTCCGGCTCGCGCCGGATTCGACTCGGTAAGACATGCCATGCAGAGAATGATATTCCGGTCCCCGCGCGCCACGCCGCGAGTCCAACGCGTGCCCCGTCCGACGTTCGCCTCTGCCGCGGCGCTCGCGCTCCTCCTCGGCGCGGCGTGTCGCGACCCGCACCCGCAAGCGCCCCCGCCGGTCCCGGTGGCCGTCGGGCACGTGGAGCGCCGCGCGATCCCGTACGAGATCGACGCCAATGGCACCGTGGAGCCGATGCAGACCGTCGCCGTCTCGTCGCAGGTCGGCGGGGTGCTCATGCGCGTGGCGTTCAAGGAGGGGGACGAGGTCCAGCGCGGGCAGGTGCTGTTCCAGATCGACCCCCGCCCCTTCGAAGCCGCGCTCAAGCAGGCCCAGGGCGCGCTGGCCAAGGACAGCGCGCAGCTCGCCACGGCCGAGCAGGACGTGCAGCGCTACGCCGCGCTCGTCGAGAAGGACTACGTGACCCCGCAGCAGTACGACCAGGTGCGCGCCACCGCCGCGTCGCTGCGCGCGATGGTGAGCGCGGACCAGGGGGCGGTCGAGACCGCACGGCTCAACCTCGAGTACGCGACCATCCGCGCCCCCATCAGCGGACGCGCCGGCGCACTGCTCGTGAAGGAGGGGAACCTGGTCCGGGCCAACGGGCAGACGCTGGTCGTCATCAACCAGATCCGCCCCATCCTCGTCCGGTTCGCCGTGCCGGCCACGCACCTCCCCCTCATCCGCAAGTACGGAGCGGACTCCCTCCCCATCCACGCGCAGGCCGCGAGCGGGGAGGGGAAGCCGAGCGCGGGCGTGCTGTCGTTCATCGACAACGCCGTCGACACCGCCACGGGAACCATTCTCCTCAAGGGGCGATTCGCCAACACCGACGGCGCGCTCTGGCCCGGCGAGTTCGTGAACGTCGCGCTCCAGCTCTACATGCAGCAGAACGCCGTCATCGCCCCCGCGCCGGCCGTGGTCCAGAGCCAGCAGGGGACGTACGTCTTCGTCATCGATCAGAACGGCACGGCGACCATGCGCGATGTGACGGTCGATCGCACGGTCGGCGATCTCGCGATCATCGGCAAAGGGCTGTCCGGCGGCGAAACCGTCGTGACCGACGGCCAACTTCGCCTCACCAACGGCTCCAAGGTCCAGATCAAGGGCGCGCCGGGAGGCGACCTGTCCCAGTCGGGGAGCTAGCCGTATGAACATCTCCGAGCTCTTCATCCGCCGCCCCGTCATGACGACCCTCGTCATGGTGGGCATCCTCATCTTCGGGATCGTCGCCTACCGCCTGCTCCCGGTGAGCGACCTGCCGACGGTCGACTACCCGACGATCTCGGTGAGCGCGAGCCTCCCCGGCGCGAGCCCGGAGACCATGGCCGCCGCGGTCGCGACCCCGCTGGAGAAGCAGTTCTCCACGATCGCCGGCGTGGACCAGATGTCCTCCACGAGCAGCCAGGGGTCGACGAACATCACCCTCCAGTTCGACCTGAACCGGGACATCGACGCCGCCGCGCAGGACGTGCAGGCGGCGATCTCCAAGACGCTCAACCAGCTCCCCGACGGGATCATCCCGCCGTCGTACCAGAAGGTCGACCCATCGGCCTCGCCGATCCTGTACTTCGCGCTGACCACCTCCACCATGCCGCTCCCGCAGCTCGATGAGTATGCGGAGACGTTCCTGGCGCAGCGCATCTCGACCGTGGCCGGGGTGGCGCAGGTGCAGGTGTACGGCTCGCGGAAGTACGCCGTGCGCATCCAGCTCGACCCGCAAGCGCTCGCCTCCCGCAAGATCGGGATCGACGAGGTCGCCAACGCGGTCACGAGCGGGAACGTGAACCTCCCCACGGGCGTGCTCTGGGGGACGAACAAGGCCTATACGGTCCAGGCGAACGGGCAGCTCAACGACGCCAAGGCGTACCGCCCGCTCATCGTCGCCTATCGCAACGGGGCGCCGGTCCGCCTCGGCGATCTGGGGCAGGTGCTCGATGACGTGCAGGACAGCCGTCAGGCGAGCTGGTACTCCGGCACCCCCGCCATCGTGCTCGCCGTGCAGCGGCAGCCGGGGACGAACACCGTGGCCGTCGCCAAAGCGGTGCGCGAGGCCATGGCGCAGATGGAGGCGCAGTTCCCGCCGACGGTGAAGGTCAACACCCTCTACGACCGCTCGGCGTCGATTCAGGAGTCCGTCCAGGACGTGAAGTTCACCCTCTTCCTCACCCTCTGTCTGGTGGTGATGGTGATCTTCATCTTCCTGCGGAACCTCTCGGCCACCGTCATCCCGAGCCTCGCGCTCCCGATGTCGCTCGTCGGGACGTTCGCGGTGATGTACCTGCTCGGGTACAGCCTCGACAACCTGTCGCTCATGGCGCTCACCCTCTCGGTGGGCTTCGTGGTCGACGACGCGATCGTGATGCTCGAGAACATCGTGCGCCACATGGAGCACGGCGAGCCCCCGCTCCGCGCCGCGCTCAACGGGTCGCGCGAGATCGGCTTCACGATCCTGTCGATGACGCTGTCGCTCGTGGCGGTGTTCATCCCGATCCTCTTCCTCGGCGGGTTGATCGGCCGGCTCTTCCACGAGTTCGCGGTCACGATCGGGGTGGCGATCCTGGTCTCCGGGGTGGTCTCGCTCACCCTCACCCCGATGCTGTGCAGCCGCTTCCTCCGGTCCCACGGCGGCGAGCAGCACGGGCGGTTCTACCAGGCGACCGAGCGCGCCTTCCAGCGCTCGCTCGACGCCTACCGGCGGAGCCTCGAATGGGTCATGCAGCGCCGCCGCGGCACGCTCGCGTTCTCGGTGCTCATCCTGGTCGCCACCATGGGGCTCGCGGTCATCATCCCCAAAGGGTTCATCCCGAGCGAGGACACGGGGCGCATCTCCGGCTCCACGGAGATGGCCGAAGGGGCCTCGTTCGCGACCATGGTCGAGCACCAGCAGCGGGTCGCCGCGATCGTGCAGGCGGACCCGAACGTCCAGGACTTCATGTCCTCCGTCGGCGCCGGGGGGCGGAACACCACGGTCAACCAGGGGCGCATCTTCATGCACCTCAAGCCGCGCTCCGAGCGGAAGCTGAGCGCGGACGAGGTGATCCAGGAGCTCGGGCGGAAGCTGGCAACCGTGCCCGGGATCCGCGTGTACCTGCAGAATCCGCCGGCGATCAACATCGGCGGGCGAGTCTCGAAGAGCCTCTACCAATTCACCCTGCAGAGCCCGGACATCGCGACGCTCTACCCGGCTGCCGAGAAGCTCCTGGCGCGGATGCGCCAGATCCCCGGGCTCCAGGATGTGACGAGCGACCTGCAGATCAAGAACCCGCAGGTCAACGTCCAGATCGACCGCGACCGCGCCTCGGCGCTCGGCGTCACCGCGGGGCAGATCGAGCAGGCGCTCTACAACGCCTACGGCTCGCGCCAGGTCTCGACGATCTACACGCCGAACAACCAGTACTGGGTGGTGATGGAGCTGTTGCCGCAGTACCAGCGCGACCTCTCCGCGCTCAACATGCTCTACATCCACTCGAGCACCGGGGACCTGGTCCCGCTCGCCGCCGTGGCCAAGGTGACCTCCAACCTGGGGCCGAGCACGATCAACCATTCGGGGCAGCTCCCGTCGGTCACGCTGTCGTTCAACCTCGCGCCCGGGGTGGCGATCGGCGACGCGGTCGCGCGGGTGCAGCGGGCCGCGCAGGAGGTGCTGCCGTCGACCATCTCGACCAGCTTCTCCGGCACGGCGCAGGCGTTCCAGCAGGCGCAGAGCGGGCTCCTCTGGCTCCTCGTGCTGGCGATCGTGGTGATCTACATCGTGCTCGGGATCCTGTACGAGAGCTTCGTCCACCCGCTGACGATTCTCTCCGGGCTCCCCTTTGCCGGGTTCGGGGCGCTCCTGACGCTGTTCATCTTCCGCATGGAGCTCAGCGTCTACGCGTTCGTGGGGATCATCATGCTCATCGGGCTGGTGAAAAAGAACGCGATCATGATGATCGACTTCGCGATCGAGGCGGAGCGCACGCACGGGAAGTCGGCGCACGAGGCGATCCTGGAGGCGTGCACGGTCCGCTTCCGCCCGATCATGATGACCACGATGGCGGCGCTCATGGGGACGCTCCCGATCGCGCTGGGGGCGGGCGCGTGGGCCGAGTCGCGCCGGCCGCTGGGCGTGGCGG
>JADGGM010000237.1 GCA_019689955.1 Gemmatimonadaceae bacterium | reverse complement strand
TGATGTGTATAAGAGACCGGGCGCGCCTCGACGTGGTGCAGCTCCACGGCGACCCCGCGCCCGAGACGGTGGAGCGCGTCCGCGCGGTGACGGGCGCGCTCGTGTGGGCCGTCATACGGGTACGCGGGACCTCACTCCCCCACACGTTGGGCGCGCTCGACGGGGTCGCGGACGCCGTTCTGTTCGACGCGTACGTTTCCGACCGGCTCGGCGGGAGCGGCGTGGCGTTCGACTGGTCGGTCCTCACCCCCGAGGCCCGCCCTCGCCGGGCGCGGCTCATCGCCGCGGGGGGGCTCACCCCCGAGAACGTCGCGGAGGCCATTCGGGCGTTGGCGCCGCACGTGGTGGATGTCTCGTCCGGCGTCGAGGCGGCGCCGGGGATCAAGGATCACGCGCGGATGCAGGCGTTCGCCGACGCCGTCCGGCGCCAAAGCGAGCGATGATGACGACCTCTGTGATGCACGATCGGTTCGGCGCCTTCGGCGGCCGATACGTCCCCGAGACCCTCGTCCCGGCGCTCGAGGCGCTGGACCGCGCCTTCGACGAGGCGATGCGCGACCCCGCCTTCACGGCCGAGCTGGAGAGTTTGCTCGCCACCTACGTCGGTCGTCCTTCTCCGTTGAGTAGTGCGCCGCGGTTCTCGGAGCTCATCGGTGCGCCCGTCTACCTCAAGCGGGAGGACCTGAACCACACCGGGGCCCACAAGATCAACAACACCGTGGGCCAGGCGCTGTTGGCTCGGCGCATGGGGAAGCGCCGGATCATCGCCGAGACGGGCGCCGGGCAGCACGGCGTCGCCACGGCGACCGTCTGCGCGCGGTTCGGGCTCCAGTGCGTGGTCTACATGGGCGAGGAGGACATGCGGCGGCAGGCGCTCAACGTGTTCCGCATGCGCCTCATGGGGGCCGAGGTGCGCGCGGTCACCTCCGGCACTCGAACTCTCAAGGATGCGACCAGCGAGGCGATTCGCGACTGGGTGACGAACGTGACGGACAGTCACTACATCATCGGGTCGGTCGTCGGGCCGGCGCCCTATCCACGCATGGTACGTGATTTCCAATCCGTGATCGGCCGTGAAGCGCGCGCACAGATGCTCGAGACGGCGGGGCGACTCCCCGCCACGGTCGTGGCGTGCGTGGGTGGCGGCTCGAACGCGATGGGGATCTTCCACCCCTTCGTCGATGACACCGAGGTGGAGCTGATCGGCGTCGAGGCCGCGGGGGAGGGGCTCGACACGGAGCGCCACGCCGCCTCGCTCTCCCGCGGACGCCCGGGAGTGCTCCACGGCACCCTGAGCTATCTGTTGCAGGATGCCGCCGGGCAGGTGCACCCCGCGCACTCCGTGTCCGCGGGGCTCGACTACCCCGGCGTGGGGCCCGAGCACTCGTATCTCAAGGACAGCGGGCGCGCCACCTACGTCGCCGTGACCGACGCCGAGGCGCTCGACGGGTTCAGGCTCCTGAGCCAGCTCGAAGGGATCATCCCCGCGCTCGAGACCGCGCACGCGGTTGCGTGGGTCGCGGGGAACCGCGGGCGCTGGCGCGCCGACGCGCCGGTGCTCCTCTGCGTGAGCGGGCGCGGTGACAAGGACGTGATGCAGGTGAGCGAGCTCCTCGCCGACCAGCCCTGACCCTGTGACGTCGCTCACCTCCCTTCCGACCGCCGACGAGGCGCGTGAGCTCCCGGAGCCGCCGTGTCCTCCGCAGCTCGTGGAGGAGCTCCTGCGGCACTTCGTGCGCGCGGTGAAGGCGCACCAGCTCTATCTCCCGAACAACCCGATCTACCAGCGGTCGATCGAGAACTTGCGGGGCGCCTTCGCGCCGCTCTGGGCCCACATCCCGGAGCTGGTGCTGCAGATCTCCGAGAACGAGCTCCGGTGGTTCGGGCGCGCCGTGCTGCACGAGAGCTCGCGCGCGGAGAGCCTGCCGTGGGTGTTCTACAAGGACGGGCTGCGCGAGCTCACCATCTCGCAGGGGTTCGAGGGGGACGAGCTCGCGGCGCTCCTCGACATCCTGCAACGCGTGCGCAAGGCGTCGCCGGACGAGGATGACCTGCTCACCCTCCTCTGGGAGCAGGAGTTCGCGTACCTGCGCTACCGCTTCATCGACATCGGGCTCGACGCCGCCGCGCCGATCGAGCCGAGCGAGCTGACGCAGTCGCCGCGCACCGTGCCGATCGTGGAGGTGCAGCGCGACGTCGAAGAGGAGCCGCGCCAGGCCGACCGGCCGGGGATCGTGCGGCTGGAGGAGCTGGACGCGACGCTCTACTTCCTCGACGAGCACGAGATCGAGTATCTCCGCGCCGAGGTGCAGAAGGAGCAGACCGTCAACCACCGGCTCAACGTGCTGGCGATCGTCCTCGACATCTTCGAGACGCAGCCCGCGCCGGCGGTTCGGGAGGAGGTGTGCGGGATCCTGGAGGGGTTCATGGTCCACCTCCTCGCGCACGGCGACTACGGCGCCGTCGCGTATCTCCTGCGCGAGGTGAACACCGTCCTCGAGCGCACGCGCGACCTCCCGCCGGCGATCGCCGCGCGGCTCGCGAAGCTCCCGGAATCGTTGAGCGACCCGACCGTGCTCGCGCAGCTCCTCCGCTCGCTCGATGAGGCGTCGACCCTCCCGCCGCAGGAAGACCTGGACGCGCTCTTCCAGCAGTTGCGCGCCGGGACGCTCGGGACCGTGCTCGGCTGGCTCAAGCAGGCGCAGAACCGCGAGCTGCGGACCCTGCTCGAGCGCACCGCGGCACGGCTGGCGTCGATGAACACGGCGGAGATGCTCAAGCTCATCCTCTCCGACGACGTCACCATCGCCGTGGAGGCGATGCGGCGTGCCGCGGACCTCAAGACCCCCGCGGCCGTGGGGCAGCTCGCCAAGGTGATGACGCTCCCCAACGTGACGCTCCGCCAGACGGCGGCGCAGGCGCTGGCCGAGATCGGCTCCCCGGGCGCGCTCCGCGTCCTCGAGAACGCGCTCGACGATGAGGACCGCGATGTGCGCGTGACCGCCGTGCGCGCGATCGGCGCGCGCGGGCACCGCGCCGCGCTCCCGAAGGTCGAGGCGGTCGTGAAGGGACGCGCGGTGCGGGAGGCCGACCTCACCGAGAAGATGGCGTACTTCGAGACCTACGCGCTCCTCGCGCACGAGAACGGCGTCGAGCCGCTCGACGACCTGCTCAACAGCCGGAGCCCGCTCCTCCGCCGGCGCCTCGACCCGGAGATCCGCGCCTGCGCCGCGATGGCCCTCGGCAAGATCGGCACCGAGCGCGCCGTGGCCGCGCTCCGCCGCGCCGCCGGGGACAAGGACGTGCGCGTCCAGAGCGCCATCAACCGCGCGCTCCGCGGCGGAGGGAGCTCGTGACCACACCCACCCGCGCGCCCGGCGCTACCGGGACCGCACCAGCCTACACCCCCGACGTCAGCGAGCGCGGGGGGAGCGAAGGGTACATCCGCAAGGTCGGACGCGACCTCCTCCTCGCGATGTACAGCGCGCTCCGCAACGTGAAGCTCTACCCCCCCGACAACCCCGTCGTCCAGAAGGCGCTCGAGGAGATCGTCCGCATGGCGAACGAGTTCCTGCGGCGCGAAGGGGAGATGGAGATCCGGGTGTCGGGGGAGTTCATCTTCATCAACGCCACGCGGCTCCGGCTCGACCTCGACAACTACGCGACGTTCAGCCGGATCATCTCGGTGTTCAACGAGTCCGGGGTGGGGCTCTGCCGCATGGTCACCCCCTCGGTCGCGCGCGACTGGGTCGTGCTCCTCACGCTGCTCCAGTCCCCCGCCGCGGGTGACGCGGACGATCGGCTCCACGCGTTGGGGGAGAAGCTCGCCGCCGCGAACGTCACCGCGTTCGAGCTCGGCGCCCCCTCGGCGGTGGACGACGAGGACCGCGAGAAGGCGAAGGAGGCGGCCAAGCGCACGTACGCGCAGTCGGTGTCGGTCACGAAGGAAGTGATCAACTCCGTGCGCATGGGGAAGAGCCCCAACATCAAGAAGATCAAGCGCGTGGTGCAGGGGATCGTGGACCAGATCCTCAACGAGGAGACCTCGCTCCTCGGCCTCACCACGCTCCGCGACTACGACGAGTACACGTTCACCCACAGCGTGAACGTGTGCATCTTCGCCGTGGCGCTCGGGCGGAAGCTCGGGCTCACGCGGCTCCAGCTCTACGACCTCGGCGTGGGCGCGCTGATGCACGACATCGGGAAGGCGCGCGTCCCGCTCGAGGTGCTGAACAAGCCCGGCGGCCTCACCGAGGAGGAGTGGCGGATCGTGGCCGCGCACCCGTGGATGGGGGTGCTGCAACTCTTCCAGATGCGCGGGCAGAACGACATCCCCTACCGGGCGATGATCATGGCCTTCGAGCACCACAAGAAGACCGATCTCACCGGCTACCC
Organism: Gemmatimonadaceae bacterium; assembly: GCA_019689955.1. Taxonomy (GTDB): domain Bacteria; phylum Gemmatimonadota; class Gemmatimonadetes; order Gemmatimonadales; family Gemmatimonadaceae; genus JADGGM01. Next base: position 1,307 of record JADGGM010000237.1, on the reverse strand, counting down.
ACGCCACATCCGCCCGCGCCAGCTCAGCATCTACAGCAAGGTCGTGGCGGTGGCCGACGGCTTCGACGCGGCCACCTCGCGGCGCGCGTACCAGACCACGCCGCTCTCCCCGGCCGACGTGCTGCAGGAGATGCGCATGAACCCGCGGCGCGGGATGGATCAGGTGCTGGTGAAGGCGTTCATGAGCCTCGTGGGCCATTACCCCGTGGGGACGATGGTGGTGCTCGATACGTTCGAGCTGGCGATCGTCCATGCGAACAACCCGTCTCCCGACGCGATCTCGCGTCCGATCGTCCAGATCGTGAGCGACGATCGCGGCAACGTGCTGTACCCGGGCGTGGTCGTGGATCTCGCCGAGCGCGATGCGGCGGGGGGCTTCAAGCGTACGATCATCAAGATTGCCGACCCCGACCGCTATGGCATCCGAGTCAGCGACTATTTCGTCTGACCCCTTCGCGCGCCGCTTCGCCGCCCTCCGGGCGCGGGGGCGCAAGGCGCTCGTCGTCTACGTGACGGCGGGGCATCCCGACCGCGAGCGGTCGCTCGCGCTGCTCCACGCCGTCGCGGCGAGCGGCGCCGACGTGGTGGAGCTGGGGATCCCGTTCTCCGACCCGCTCGCCGACGGCCCGGTGATCCAGGCCAGCTCGCAGCGGGCGCTCGAGGGGGGGATGACGTTCGACGGCGCGCTGGAGTTGATCGCGCGCGCGTCGCTTGACGTCCCGGTGGTGCTGTTCACCTACCTCAACCCCTTGCTCGCCGCCGGCCGCGACGCGCTCGACCGCGCCGCGCAGGCCGGGGCGCACGGGCTGCTCGTCACCGACCTCCCCGTGGGCGCCGATCCGGCGCTCGAGGCGCGGCTCGGGGCAGGGCCGCTCGCCTTCGTGCGGCTCGTGGCGCCCACCACCCCGGCGCCGCGCATGGCGGAGATCGCGCGGCACGGGAGCGGGTTCGTGTATCTCATCAGCCGGCTCGGCGTCACGGGGGAGCGCAACGACATCGCGGCCGAGCTCCCCGAGACCGTCGCGCGCCTCCGCGCCGCGACCACGCTCCCCATCTGCGTGGGGTTCGGCATCTCGCGCCCGGACCAGGCGGCGGCGGTGGGGCGGATCGCGGACGGGATCGTGGTCGGGAGCGCGGTGGTGCGTGCGGCCGACGAGAGCGTGGAGCGTGCCGCGGCGCTCGTGGCGTCGCTCCGCGCGGGGCTCGACGGCTAGGCTCTGTTTGGGAATGCGCGTCGGAGCATCAGGCGAATCATGCCGAGAATGACCCAGGCGCGGTATCGCACGGCGAGCTTGTCGGCCCGCTGG
>JADGGM010000236.1 GCA_019689955.1 Gemmatimonadaceae bacterium | reverse complement strand
GCGCAGGGTCATCGGCGAGGACGGTCCCGACCCCCACGGCGATGGCATCGCTCCCGGCGCGGAGGAGGTGCGCGGCCGCCCGCGCGCGGGGGCCGGTGATCCACTGCGAGCGCCCCGACGCGTCGGCGATCGCGCCGTCGAGGGAGAGCGCGAGCTTGAGCGTGACCCAGGGGCGCGAGGCGGCGAAGGCGTGGAAGAAGGGGGCGTTGAGCTCGCGCGCGGCGCTCTCCTCGACCCCCGTCGTCACCGCGATCCCCGCGGCGCGGAGCCGCGCGATCCCGCCGGCGGCCTCGGGGTTCGGGTCCGTCGCGGCCACCACCACCCGCGCTACCCCGGCCCGGATGAGCGCGTCCGCGCACGGGGGGGTCTTGCCGAAGTGCGCGCAGGGCTCAAGCGACACGTAGACCGTGGCGCCGCGCGCGAGCGGGCCCGCGGCCTCCAGCGCCGCGACCTCGGCGTGGGCCTCGCCGAAGCGGGCGTGGTACCCTTCCCCCACCACGGCCCCGTCGCGGACGACGACGGCGCCGACCATGGGGTTCGGCGCCGTCTGCCCCCAGCCGCGGCGGGCCAGGGCGATGGCCCGGCGCATGAACGCGCGATCGCGCGCCAGCGCCGAGCGGTCCGTGGAACGAGGACGATCAGTGTCCAATGCGGATGCCGACCGACCCGTAGTAACGCGCGTCGGTGGCCTTCTTGTCGAACGTGTTGTACGTGGGCAGCTCACCGCCCGTCACGCGCCCGACCTCGCCGACGATCTTGAGCAGCATCAGGTTGAGCGACGCGCTCACGAACATGTTCGTGCGCTTGGGCGCCGTCTCGAAGTGCAGCGGCTGGCTCGGCTGGTTGCCGTCCACGTCGTAGGTGACGTCGGCGTCCGCCTCGTACTTGTCCTGCCCGATCCCCGCGGCGAGGCCGAGGAAGAGGAAGCTCTTGCTCGCCGTCAGACGCCACGCGGTCGTGTAGAGGTCGAGGTCGTGCACCGAGACGGACCGCGTGCTGGAGATCGACGCGTCGATGTTCGTGATCGGGAGATCACGGCGCAGGTAGCTCACCGACACGCCGGGGACGAGCGCCGTTTCCTTGAGCAGCCCGACCCGCGCGCCGAAGCCGAACTTGAGCGAGCCGTCGGGGACGCTCACCTTCACGTCGTTGCTGGTGAACTCCGGGAGATACGACACGTTGACGAGCGCGTCGATGCCGCCGACGCTCGTGATGCCGAGGGGGATCCCCTTGAAGATCCCGATCGCGACGTCCGCGGTGGGGACGGCGGCCCACTTCTCCGACGTGGTGTACGCGCTCTGCTCGGCCGGGCCGACGACCACCCCGGCCGCGGCGACGTCGGGGACGTTCGCGCGCATCACGTTGGCGCGCACGTCGACGGCGAAGTGTCCGAGGCCGCCGAGCGTCCCTCCCTGCCCCAGCGTCGCGTTCCCGCCGGCGATGAGGGTCCCGAGCTGGATGTTCATGTAGCGGTACAGGTCGACCGCCTTCTGGCAGGCATCGCCGCCGGCGAGGCCCGCCCCGACCTTCGAGATGTCGCTGCACTGCGCGTCCACCTGCTGCGCCCGAGCGGCGGGGGCCGCGGTGCTGACAGCGGCGAGGGCGGCGAGCGTGATCACAGAAACTTTCATTCGACGCGACTCCTTGGGGTGCCAGCCGCGCGCGGCCCGTGGCCAGCCGCGGCGCGACCCGTTAGACGAGGTTCACCTGCCCGGCGCCCGGGCGCACCCGGCCCGCCACCCAGGCGTCCACGTGCGCCGCCCGGGCGTTGGCAAGGACGTCATCAACGACACTCGCGTCACAGATCACGATCATCCCGACCCCCATGTTGAAGGCGCGGAACATCTCGTCGCGCGCCACGCCGCCCGCGCGCGCGAGCTCCTCGAAGAGGCTCGGCACCGTCCAAGTCGCGGTGTCGACCACCGCATCGAGCGTGGGCGGGAGCGCGCGCGGGAGGTTCCCCGGGATCCCGCCCCCGGTGATGTGCGCCATCGCGTGCAGCCGCGGGAGGAGCCCGCGGAGCACGGCGAGGTACGACCGATGCACGCGGAGCAAGACGTCGGCCACGGTGGCGCCGCCGGGCGCACCGGGGAACGGGTCGTTCGGTCCGAGCCGCATCCGCTCGGCGACGATGCGCCGCGCGAGCGAGTAGCCGTTGGTGTGGAGCCCGGAGCTCGCGAGCGCCACGAGCGCGTCGCCGTCGCGCACGCGCTCCGCGCCGAGCACGCGCGACTCGTCGACGTAGCCGACGATGAACCCCGCGAGGTCGTAGTCCGGCGGGGTGTAGAGCCCCGGCATCTCCGCCGTCTCCCCGCCGATGAGCGCGCACCCGTTCTCGCGGCACCCCGCGGCCACACCGCGCACCACCGCCTCGACCACCTCGGGGACGAGCGCGCCGAAGGCGACGTAGTCGAGGAAGAAGAGCGGGACCGCCCCCTGCACGAGGATGTCGTTCACGCAGTGGTTCACGAGGTCGTGCCCCACGGTGTCGTGACGCCCCGCCTCGATGGCGACCTTGATCTTGGTCCCCACGCCGTCGGCGCTGGCCACGAGGAGCGGGTTGGCCGCGTCGGTGGGCATGCGGAACATCCCGCCGAACCCGCCGAACGCGCCGCGCGTGCCGGCCGTCGCGGTCGACTCGACGAGCGCCTTGAGGCGGTGCTTGGCCTCGTCCGCGGCCGCGATGTCGACGCCGGCGCTGCGGTAGTCCAGGGGCTGGCTCACGCGAGCAAGTCCTCCTCGAAGGTGACGAGGCGGTGGAACTCGCGCACGCGCGCCGCGATCTCCTGGCGCCCGATCTCGAGGAAGCGCTGGATCGAGAACCGCTCCACGGCGAACGATCCCATGGCGCTCCCGTACACGACGGCGCGCTTGAGGTTGGGCTCGCTCAGGTCGCCGCTCCGCGCGAGATACCCGATGAAGCCGCCGGCGAACGCATCCCCGGCGCCGGTGGGGTCGAACACTTCCTCGAGCGGATACGCGGGGGCATAGAACACGGTCGACGGGCTGAACATGAAGGCGCCGTGCTCCCCCTTCTTGATGATCACGTGCTTGGGCCCGTGCTTCATGATCCAGCGCGCGGCCTTCACGAGGTTCACTTCCTCGGTGAGCTGCCGGGCCTCGCCGTCGTTGAGGGTGAGGATGTCGACGTGGGCGAGGAGCTCGAGCAGATCGGCGCGCCGGCTCTCGATCCAGAAGTTCATCGTGTCGCACGCGACGAGCTTGGGGCGCTCGACCTGGCGCAGCACGTCGAGCTGGAGGCGCGGGTCGATGTTGCCGAGGAAGACGAAGGGGGCGCGGCGGAACTGCTCGGGGATCTTGGGACGGAAGTGCGAGAAGACGCCGAGGCGCGTCTCGAGCGTCTCGGCCGAGTTGAGGTCGTGGCGGTAGCGCCCGCGCCAGCGGAAGGACTCCCCCTCCGTGCACTCGAGCCCCGCGAGGTCCACGCCGCGCATGGCGAGCGGCGCGAGCTGGTCCATGGGGTAGTCGCTCCCGACCACGCCGACGAGCTGCACGGCCGTGAGGAGCGAGGCCGAAGCGGAGAAGAAGGTGGCCGAGCCACCGAGGACGTTGTCGGCCTTCCCAAACGGCGTCTCCACCGAATCCAGGGCGACGGAACCCACGACGAGGACGGACATGGCGGTCGAGTGGTAGAAGAAATGCGCGCGGCGCCGCGCGTCACATGCGCTCGGGCGCCGACAGGCCGAGGAGCGTGAGTCCGTTGCGCACCACGAGCTGCGTCGCGCGCGCGAGGAGGAGGCGCGCGTTCATGAGGCGCGGCGGTTCGTTGAGCACGTGATGCTTGTGGTACCAGAGGTGCGCGAGACGCGCGGTGTCGAGGAGGTAGCCGGCCACACGGTGCGGCTCCAGCGCTTCGGCCGCCCCGGCGACGAGCGCGGGGAAGTCGAGGAGCGCCTTGATCAGCTCCTGCTCCTCCGGCTCCGCGAGCGCGTCGAGCTCCACCCCCTCGCCGGTGATCGACGCGGGATCGATGTTCCCCACGCGGAAGATCCCCGACATGCGCGCGTGCGCCATCTGGATGTAGTAGATCGGGTTCTCCTCGGAGTGCGAACGCGCGAGGTCCACGTCGAAGACGAGCTGCGAGTCCCCCTTGCGCATGAGGAAGAAGTAGCGCACCGCGTCGCGCCCCACTTCGTCCACGAGGTCGCGCACCGTGACGTAGCTCCCGGCGCGCTTGGAGATCTTCACCTCCTCGCCGCCGCGCATCACGGTGACCATCTGGTGCAGGACGTACTCGGGGTACCCGGCCGGGATCCCCAGGTTGAGCGCCTGGAGCCCGGCGCGCACGCGGACCACGGTGCTGTGGTGGTCCGCTCCCTGCACGTTGATCGCCCGCGTGAACCCGCGCTGCCACTTGGTGACGTGGTAGGCGACGTCCGGCACGAAATACGTGTACGTGCCGTCGCGCTTCCGCATCACGCGGTCCTTGTCGTCACCGAAGTCGGTGGTGCGGAGCCAGAGCGCGTCGTCCCGCTCGTACGTGTGCCCGCCGGCGATGAGAGCGCGCACGGTCTCGTCGACCTTGCCGTCGGTGTACAGCGACGACTCGAGGAAGTACGTGTCGAAGCGGACGCCGAACGCTTGCAGGTCGAGGTCCTGCTCCTTGCGCAGCTCCTGGACGGCGAAGCGGGTGATGACGTCGAGGTCGGCCCCCTTGGGGTCCTCGGGGTGGGTGACGACGTAGCGCTCGGCGATCTCGCGGATGTACTCGCCGTGGTATCCGCCTTCGGGGATGGGGACGTCGCGCCCATCGAGCTGGGCGATGCGCGCCTGGACGCTGCGCCCGAGGTTGGTGATCTGGACGCCGGCATCGTTGTAGTAGAACTCCCGCGAGACGTCCCACCCGGTCCACTCGAGGAGCGAGGCGATGGCGTCGCCCAGGGCGGCCTGGCGGCCGTGACCGACGTGCAGCGGCCCGGTGGGGTTGGCCGAGACGAACTCCACGTTGACCCGGCGCCCCGCCCCGACGTCGGAGCGGCCGAAGCGCTCGCCGAGCCGCACCACGTCGAGCAGCCCGCGCGCGTTGGCGCTCGCGGAGAGGTGGAAGTTGATGAACCCCGGCCCCGCGACCTCGACGTGGTCCACGCCGATGTCGGCGAGGTGGAGGTGCTCGGCGAGTGCGCGTGCGATGTCGGCCGGCTTCCGGCGCAGCGGGCGCGCGAGGGTGAGCGCGAGGTTGGTCGCCCACTCCCCGTGCGCGGGGTCGCGCGGGCGCTCGAGCACCGGATCGATCGGCTCGGGCGCGCCGAGCTCCCGCGCCGCGTCGATCAGCCCGGCGCGAATCGCATCGCGCACCGTCATTCGCTGGAGCTGCTCTTCGTAGACGCGGCGGGCTTGCTCTCGGACGACGACGTGCTCCCCGAGCTACCGTTGCTTTTCGCGTCGCCGCCGCTCTTCTCGCCGGACTGCGCGGACGAGGACGCGGTGGGCTGTCCCTTCTTCCCGTCCTTCCCGTAGTCGGTGATGTAGAACCCGGATCCCTTGAACACGAGCCCCGCGCCCCCCGACACCTTGCGCGCGGCGACCTTGCCGCACACGGAGCACGGCAGCTCCGCCGCGGCATCGCTGATCTTGCGGTAGAATTTCTCGAAGGTGTGCCCGTCAGGGCACACGAATTCGTAAGTGGGCATTTCCGAGAGACTTAGAGCCGGTGAGATGGATGCCCTAAAGTTACGTCCGCCTGCACCGGCGTTCAAGCGCCAGCGTTCCCCCGCCCCGGCCTACGCC
>JADGGM010000235.1 GCA_019689955.1 Gemmatimonadaceae bacterium | reverse complement strand
TCGAGCCTGGTGGGCTCGGAGATTTGTATAAGAGCAATACATAACGGTATCTCGTTTTGTGAACCATTGCGGTATACAAAACGCGGCCGTATGTTGGCCCTGCTCACGCTGCCCGCACGCTCCGCCGACGCCCCGCATGACCCTCCCGCACCGCGACGGCACCTCGCCCGCCCGGGCCTCCGACGACGTCGGGCTCGTCCCCCGCGAGCCCGCGCCGCGCGGCGCGGCGCCCCACGACGCCGCGTTCGAACGGCTCGTGCGCGAGCACTACGCGGGGCTCTGCACCTTCACCTGCCGCTTCGTCGGGTGCCCGGCCGTGGCCGAGGACCTCGTGCTGGAGCTCTTCGCCCACCTGTGGGACGTCCGCGGCCGCTCCGTCCCCGCGGTGATCGACCGCGGCTATCTCTACCGCGCCGCGCGCAACCGCGCGCTCGACTACCTGCGCCGCCGGCGCGTCGCCTCCGCCTGGATCGGCCGCATGACCGCGGAGGTGGACCGCGCGGGGGAGCGCCCCGACGACCGGCTCGATGAGCGCGAGCAGGCCGCGGCCGCCGCGCGCGTGGTCGCGGCGCTCCCGGCGCAGCGCCGCCGCATCTTCGAGATGTGCCGCTGGGACGGGATGAGCTACGCCGAGGTCGCCGCCCGCCTCGGGATCTCCGTGCGCACCGTCAACACGCAGATGACGCGCGCGCTGCAGCGGCTGCGCGCCGAGCTGGCTCCCTGTTTCGCGCTCCTCGCCCCGCTCGTGGCCGGCGTGGCGGCCGCGCGTTCGCTCCTCGGCTGAGCGCGTGCGCGCGCGGTCCGTGTACGTGATGGCGACGCGCCGCACGTTGTAGGAGAGACCGGCCCACGACCCCGTACTCTCGCATGCCCGAGCTCTCCGAGGACGAGCGCCTCACGCGCTACATCGCAGGCCAATGCACGCCGCAGGAAGCCGCCGACACCCAGCGCTGGATCGCCGCCGATCCGGCGCGATGGGAGCGCTTCCTGGCGCTCGAGCGCGCCTGGGCCGCGGCGGGCGATGCGCTGTCGCGCTGGGACGTCGACCTCGCGCGGGCCACGCTCGCCGCGGCGCGGCACGGCGCGCCCGCGCCGCGCGCCGAGGCGCCCCCGCTCAGGCTCTGGTCCTCCGCCGCGCCGCGCACCCGGCCGCGCGGGCGCACGCTCTACGCGGTCGCCGCTGCCGTCGCGCTCGCGGTGGCCGGCGCGTGGCTCTGGGCGCGCGCCCACACCATGCCCACGCCCCCCGCGCCCGTCCCGCTCCAGGAAGTCGCCACGGCGCGCGGCCAGCGCGCGACGATCCGGCTCGGCGACGGCAGCCGCGTCATGCTCGGCGCCGCGACCACGATCCGCTACCCGCGCGGCTTCGGCGCCGGCGCGCGCCGCGACGTGTACCTCGACGGCGAAGCGTACTTCGAAGTCGCGCACGACCCCGCGCGCCCCTTCGCCGTGCACACCGCGCGCGGGACCGCCGAAGACATCGGCACCGCGTTCGTCGTCTCCGCCTACCCGGAGACCCACGCGCTCGAAGTCGTCGTCGCGTCGGGCGCGGTCGCCCTGCGCCGCCCTCCGGCCACCACAGCGCCGGCCGACGACGACGCGCCCGCGCTCACGCTCCATGAGGGCGAGCTGGGGCGCCTCGACAGCGCCGGCGCCGCGACGCGGCGGCGCGTCGACGACATCACGCCGTACCTCGGCTGGACTGCGGGGGAGCTGGTCTTCCGGGCACGCCGCTCCGCGATGCGCTCCCCGCGATCGGTCGCTGGTACGATCTCGACATCACCCTCGCCGACACCACCTTCGGACGCCGCCGGCTCGTCGCAACCTTCGGCCGGCAGCCGGCCGCGGATGTCGTGCGCCTCCTCGCGCTGGCCATCGGCGCGCGCTACGAGCGCGATGGGCGGTCCGTCGTGCTCCGCCCGCGCCGCGCCCACTCACCTTAACGTCCCGGCTCCCCATGCCCCGCGTACACCCGCGTCACCGCCGCCGTCCCCGCACGCTCGCCGCCCTGCTCGCCCTCCTCGTGCCGCTCGCCGCACACGCGCCGCGCGCCGAGGGCCCGCCCGCGCGCACCACGACCGCAGCCGCGAGCGCGCCGCGCGGCCTCCGCGACCGCGCCGAGCTCGAGGCGTTCCTCGATGGCCTCATGACCGCGCAGCTCGCCCGACAGCACATCGCCGGCGCGACGGTCGCCGTGGTGAAGGACAGCTCCCTCGTCTTCGCCAAGGGATACGGCTACGCCAACGTCGACGCACGCACCCCCGTCGACCCCGCGCGCACGCTCTTTCGCATCGGCTCGGTGAGCAAGCTGTTCACCTGGACCGCTGTGATGCAGCTCGTGGAAGCCGGACGCCTCGACCTCGATCGCGATGTGAACACGTACATCGATTTCAAGATCCCGGCGACGTACCCGCAGCCCATCACCCTGCGCCACCTCCTCACCCACACGCCGGGGTTCGAGGAAGATCCCCGCGACCTCATCTCCGACAACCTCGCCGACACCGTCCCGCTGGGCCGGTGGCTCGCAACGCACATCCCCGCGCGCGTGCGCCCGCCGGGCACCTACGCGTCGTACTCCAACTACGGCACCGCGCTCGCCGGGTACATCGTGGAGCGTGTGTCGGGAGAGCCGTGGGCGCAGTACATCGAACGGCACGTGCTCGCGCCGCTCGGGATGACGCACACGACCGGCCGCCAACCGCTCCCCGCCGCGCTCGCGGACGACATGTCGCAGGGCTACCAGTACCGCAACGGCGGTTTCGTCCCCAAGAAGTTCGAGGTCATCCTCGGCGCGGCGCCGGCCGGGTCGATCAGCGCCACCGCGACCGACATGGCCACGTTCATGCTCGCCCACCTGGGCGACGGACGGCTCGGCGACCGGCGCATCCTCGGCGCCGCGACGGCGGAGCGCATGCACGCTCGCGCCTTCGGCCACGACCCGCGCCTCCCGGGCTTCGCGCTCGGCTTCTACGAGCAGTCGAGCCACGGGCTCCGCATCATCGGGCACGGCGGCGACACGCAATGGTTCCACAGCAATCTCACGCTCATCCCCTCCGAGCACGTCGGCGTCTTCGTGTCGTACAACACCAACACGGGGAGCGAGGTGAGCTTCGGGCCGTTCCTCGAGGCGTTTCTCGACCACTACTATCCCGCGCCCCCGCCCCCCGTCGTGCTCCCTCCCGATGCGAAGGCCCGCGCGGCGCGCGTGGCCGGCGTGTACGAGCTCAATCGCCGCGCGTACACCACGTACATCCGGGCGGCGGGGCTCGCCGGCGCCGTCACCGTCGATGCGGCCGACGACGGGTCGATCGTGATGCGCTCGCCCTTCGGCGTGCAGCGCTTCGTCCCCGTGGGACCGCTCCTCTACCGCGAGGCGCTCGGCCCCGAGCTCGTGGCGTTCGCCGACAGCGGCGGACGGATCACCCACGGCTTCCTCGGTAGCGTTCCCATGGAGGTGCTCGACCGGCTCGCGTGGTACGACGCGCCGCGGCTGCACCAGGTCCTGCTCGGGATCGCGGTGTTCGTGTTCATCGCCACGCTCGTCGCCGCGGCGGGACGCGTGGTGCGCCGCCGCTTCGGGACGCCGCGGCCGGGCGACGAGCTCCCGGGACGCCCGTTCGTGATCGGGCTCGCGCTCGCGTACGTGCTGTTCGCCATCGTGCTCGTGGCGCTGAGCAGCAACATCGAGGCCGTGCTCCTGGGACCGGCCACGGGGCTCAAGATCGCGTTGGTCCTCCCGGTGATCGGCGTGCTGCTGACGATCGCCGCGATCGTGATGGCGGTGCGGCAGTGGCGGACGCGCGCCGGGACCACGGGGGCGCGGCTCCGCTACGATGCGATCGTGGTCCTCGCGCTCCTCGTCGCGTGGTCGCTGAACCACTGGAACCTGCTGGGCTGGAGGTTGTGAGGCGGTTCGCGTTGCCCCGCGTCCCGCGGCCGCCGGCGGCGGTGCGTTCGACGGACGTCGGCGCGCCGGGGGCGCTGTACGTCATCGCGGCGCGGGGTGCGTTGTAGGAGGAGTGCCCCCTCGCGGCTCATCTCTCGTCAGGAGCTCCGCATGACGACTCTCTCCCGTCTGCGCCGATCGTGGAGAACGCTGCTGCTCGCCGCCCTCGCCGGTACGGCCGCGGGGGCTCTCGCGCCCCCCGCGCTCGCGCAACGCGGCGCCCGCGCCGCCGAAGTCCGCGGGCCGCGCGTCCTCATCGCGCTCGGCCCGGGCGGTCGCGACGTCGTCCCCCTCGACGTCGCCCGCACCGCCGCGCTCGTGCGCCGCATCGCGCTCGACCTCGACCACGTCACCGTCACCGAGGCGCTCGCGGCGATCGCCGGGCGGTCCGGCGTGCGCCTCATCTACACCGAGGACGTCGTCCCCGCGGCGAACCGCGTCACGCTCAAGGCCGAAGCGATCACCACCGCCGCCGCCCTCACCGATGTCCTCCTCGACACCGGCGTCGACCTCGTCTTCAGCTCGACCGGCGACGAGGCCGTCCTGGTGCGCCGCGCCCCGGCCGCGCGCCCGCAGGTCGGCACCATCGTCGGTCGCGTGAGCGATGCGCGCTCGGGAGACCCCGTCGCCGGCGCCACCATCGCGATCGATGGCACGCGGCTCGGCGCGGTCGCGGATGCCGACGGGCGCTATCGCATCGCCAACGTCCCGCCGGGGAGCTACACCCTCGTCGCGCGGCGCATCGGCTACCCCCCCACGCGCCGCGCCGTGGAGGTCACCGCCGACCAGGAGGTGACCGCCGACTTCGCGCTCACCACCGCGCCCACCTCACTCGAGCAGGTCGTCGTCACCGGGACCGCGGGGGGCGAGCAGCGGCGCTCGATCGGGAACGCCGTCCCGGTCATCAACGCCCCCGAGCAGCTCGCCCGCTCCGCGGCCCCCGACATGGGGAGCCTGCTCAACGCGCGCGCGCCGGGCGTGGTGGTCGCCCCCAACACCGGACGCCTCGGCGCGGGACCGAACATCCAGATCCGCGGCCGCTCGAGCATGTCGCTCGAGAGCTCCCCGCTCATCTACATCGACGGCGTCCGCGTGAGCAACGCCGTCGCCAGCGGGCCCACGGGCTCCGGCTTCGGCTCGCAGAACGCCAACATCCCCGGGCGCCTCAACGACATCACCCCCGAGGACATCGATCACATCGAGGTCATCAAGGGGCCGGCCGCGGCCACGCTGTACGGCACCGAGGCCTCCAACGGCGTCATCCAGATCATCACCAAGCGCGGCGCGGGGCGCGGCAAGGCGCAGCTCTCCGCGCAGGTGCAGACGGGCGCGCTCTGGTTCCGCGACCCCGAGGGGCGCATCCCGACCAACTTCGCCCCCGACGGCAGCGGCAACATCGTCGCCTGGAACGGGGGCAAGACGGAGAAAGCGCGCGGCACGCCGATCTTCCACAACGGCCAGACGCGCCACTACACCGCCGCGCTCTCCGGCGGGCTCGATTCGCTCGACTACTACGTGTCGACCGCGTACGAGAACGACCTCGGGATCGAGTCGAACAACTCGCTGCGGCAGTTCGCGTCGCACGCGAACCTCACGGTCCACCCGAACCCGAAGGTCGACTTCGGCACGAGCCTCAGCTACATCGACCGCTCGAGCCACCTCGGCGCCGACGTGGGTGTCTCGCCCATCCTCGGCGCGGAGCTCGGCCACACCGCGATCTTCCCCAGCGCGCGCGGCTTCTTCCCCAACTTCCCCCCGGAGATCCCGGAGCAGCTCTACGACAACTCGCAGGCGATCAACCGC
>JADGGM010000234.1 GCA_019689955.1 Gemmatimonadaceae bacterium | reverse complement strand
AGATGAGGCAGGGCCCACCCCCCCTTCCGGGCAGTGCTCGCGCGCTCGCGGCGCAATAGCTTGCGAGCGTCGTGGCGAGGCGCTCGCCGACGGAGGCCGCTTCGCCCGCCACGGCCGTGCCCAGGATCTGCGGCTCGTAGCCGAGCTGGCGCGCATGCGCCGCGATCGCGTCGAGGGCGACGCGATTGCTGGCCACGATCTCCTTCTCGACCCCGGCGAGGAGCTCGGTGCCGGGTTTCGGCGTCTCCAGCGCCGGGTCGCGCTCCGCCGCCAGCACGTGGGTGCGCACGGAGTGCGGCACGCGGTCCCAGAGACCGGCGCGCTCGAGCAGATGATGGATCTCGCTCGCCGTGGAGGGATCGCCGACGCAGGGGCCAGAGCCAATGGCGGCGACGTCGTCGCCGATCACGTCCGACACAATGAAGTTCCGCACGCGCGCCGGGGCGAGCGCCACGGCGAGACGACCTGCACCCCAACGCGAGAACCGTTTCCGGATGAGGTTCATCTCCGCGATGTCCAGCCCCGACCCGAGCACCAGCTCGTACAGCGCCATGAGCTCGTCGCGCGTCACGGCGCCGTCCGGCGCGGCGATGAGGCTCGTCGTGCCGCCGGAGAGGAGCACCCACACCTCGTCCTCCGGCTTCACGCGTGCGGCGACGGCGGCGAGGGTGGTGGCCGCGGCGAGCGAGCGTGCGCCGGGGACGGGGTGGTCGCCCTCCAGGCTCTCGAGCGCCGGGTGCGGCGTCGGGAGCGCGCGCGGCGCGATGATCACGCCGCCGGCGGGCGCCATGCGCCAAGTGTCGAGCACCTCGACCGCCGCGGCGGCCATGGGGCTCGCCGCCTTCCCGATGGCGATGATCCACACGCGGCGCGTGCGCACGTCGAGCGGAAGACGGTCGAGCGCTGCGCGCAGCGCGGGCCCCGGCGCCACCGCCTGCACGGCGGCCCAGTACAACTGGATGAGCACCGCGCGCGCGTCGGGCGGCTCGGTGGGCATCACGGTGTGCGCGGGGCGGCTCGGCGTGTCCATCGGGGGAATGATCGTATATCGACGCGAATCGCGCGAGGGGCGCGGCGCGGTACGGCCCGTACGCTGATCTGTTTCTCGGAGGAGACTCGCATGCCTGGACGCCACTTCCTGTTCGTCCCCGGACCCACGAACGTCCCCGACCGCATCCTGCGCGCGATGCATCGCGCCATGGAGGACCACCGCTCGTCGGCGTTCCCGGCGCTCACGCGCGGGATCCTGGCCGACCTCCCGCGCGTCTTCCGCACCGAACGCGGGCAGCCCTTCGTGTTCCCGGCCACGGGGACGGGGATGTGGGAGGCGGCGCTGGCGAACACGCTCTCCCCCGGCGACCGCGTGCTCGCGCCGCGGTACGGGCAGTTCAGCCACCTCTTCATCGACTGCGCCCAGCGGCTCGGGCTGCGCGTGGACGTGCTCGAGACCGAGTGGGGGGAAGGGGCGCCCATCGAGCGCATCGAGCAAGCACTGCGCGACGACACGGCGCACGAGATCAAGGGCGTGCTCGTGGTCCACAACGAGACGGCGACGGGGGTGACGAGCGACATCGGCGCCGTGCGGCGGGCGATGAACGCGGCGCGGCACCCGGCGATGCTCTACGTCGACGGCGTCAGCTCGATCGCGAGCCTCGACTTCCGAATGGACGAGTGGGGAGTGGACCTCGCGATCACGGGGTCGCAGAAGGGGTTCATGCTCCCCGCCGGGCTCGGCATCCTCTGCGCGAGCCCGCGCGCGCTCGCGGCGTACGACCGCGCGCGGTGCGCGCGCGTGTTCTTCGACTTCGGCGACATGCGGAAGGCGAACGCGACGGGATACTTCCCGTACACGCCGGCGCTCACCTTGCTCTACGGGCTCCGCGAGTCGCTCGACATGATGTTCGAGGAGGGGCTCGACGCGGTGGTCGCACGCCATCACCGCCTGGCCGAGGGGTGCCGCGCCGCGGTGCGCGCGTGGGGGCTCACGCTCTGCGCACGCGCCCCCGAGTGGTACTCGGACACGGTGAGCGCAGTGGTGGTCCCGGACGGGATCGACGCGGCGCAGGTGATCGACGTCGCCTTCCGGCGCTACGATCTCTCGCTCGGCGCGGGGCTCAACAAGGTCGCCGGGCGCGTGTTCCGCATCGGGCACCTCGGCGACCTGAACGAGCTGATGCTGCTCGGCGCGCTCTCCGGCGTGGAGATGGCGATGCGCGACGTGGGGATCGACATCGCCCTGGGGAGCGGCGTCGGTGCCGCGGCCGAGCACTTCCGCCGCACCGCCGCACCGCTCGCCGAACGCGGAGCCGCGCCGCGCTCGCCGGACACGAGCACCCCCGCGCCGGCGGAGCGCGCCCCAGTCCCTCGCGCCGCGGCAGCCCGATGAGCCACACGCGCCACGACCCGGTGCGGGTGCGCTTGCAGCGGAGCGAGCTCGCGGTCCCGGGCTCGCGTCCGGAGCTCTTCGCCAAAGCGGCCGCGGGGAAGGCGGACTACGTCTTCCTCGACCTCGAGGACGCCGTCGCGCCCGCGGACAAGGCGCGCGCGCGCGAGCACGTCATCGCCGCGCTCCGCGGCATCGACTGGCGCGCGCGCGGGATCACGGTGTCCGTCCGCATCAACGGGATCGACACCCACTACATGTACCGCGACGTGGTGGACGTCGTGGAGCAGGCTGGTCACCGGCTGGACACGATCCTCATCCCGAAGGTCGGCGTGCCGGCCGATGTGTACCTCGTGGATGCGCTCCTCACGCAGATCGAGGCGGCACGCGGGATCCCGCACCGGATCGGGATCGAGGTGCTCATCGAGACGGCGCTCGGGATGGCGAACGTGGAGGCGATCGCGCAGGCGGGCCCGCGCCTCGAGGCGATGCACTTCGGCGTGGCCGACTACGCGGCGAGCGTGCGCGCGCGCACGACGAGCATCGGAGGGCTCAACCCGGACTATCCGGGGGACCAGTGGCACTTCGCGCTCTCGCGCATGGTGGTCGCCTGCCGCGCGCACGGGCTCCGCGCGATCGACGGTCCGTTCGGCGACTTCAACGACCTCGACGGCTTCACCGCGGCCGCGCGGCGCGCGGCGGCGCTGGGATGCGAGGGGAAGTGGGCGATCCACCCAACGCAGATCGCCCGCGCGAACGAGATCTTCACGCCCACGCCGGAGGAGGTGCTGCGCGCGCAGCGCATCCTCGAGGCGATCGCCGCGGCGGAATCGAACGGGCGCGGGGCCGCGCAGCTCGACGGCCGGATGATCGACGCCGCCTCGGCGCGCATGGCGAAGAACATCGTACTCCTGGCAGACGCGATCGGAGCGACGCATGGACATTCATGAATATCAGGCCAAGGAGCTCCTCGCGGGGTTCGGGGTCCCGGTGCCGCGCGGGGGCGTGGCGTACACGACGGAACAGGCCGCGTTCCGCGCCGAGGAGCTGGGCGGCTCGCGCTGGGTCGTGAAGGCGCAGATCCACTCCGGCGCGCGCGGGAAAGCGGGCGGGATCCGCGTGTGCGCGAACGAGCACCAGGTGCGCGCGGCCGCGGCCGACCTCCTCGGCCGGCGCCTCGTCACGCACCAGACCGGGCCCGCGGGGCGCGTGGTGCAGCGGTTGTACGTCGAGGAAGCGGTGACCATCGCGCGCGAGCTGTACGTCGGTCTCGTGCTCGACCGCCGCGCCGAGCGCGTGTGCGTGGTGGCCGCGCCCGAGGGCGGGATCGAGATCGAGGAGATTGCCCAGCGCGCGCCGGAGACGATCCTGCGCGAGGTGGTGGAGCCGGCCGTGGGGATGCAGCCCTTCCAGGCGCGCGAGATCGCCTTCGGCCTCGGCCTCCGCGGCGGCGAGGTGAACCAGGCGGTGAAGGCGATCCTCGGCGCGTACCAGGCCTTCCGCGACCTCGACGCGACGATGGTCGAGATGAACCCGCTCGCCGTGACCGCCGACGGGCACGTGCTCGCGCTCGACGCGAAGATGACGTTCGACGACAACGCGCTCTTCCGCCGCCCCGCGGTGGCGGAGCTGCGCGACTACGCCGAGGAGGACCCGCGCGACGCCGAGGCCGCGAAGTACGGGCTCAACTACGTCGCGCTCGACGGGTCGATCGGGTGCATCGTGAACGGTGCCGGGCTCGCGATGGCGACGATGGACATGATCAAGCACGCCGGGGGAGAACCCGCGAACTTCCTCGACATCGGGGGCGGGGCGTCGCCGGAGCGCGTGGCGGTGGCGTTCGGGCTCGTGCTCTCCGACCCGCGCGTGCGCGTGGTCCTCGTGAACATCTTCGCCGGGATCAACCGGTGCGACTGGGTGGCGCAGGGGATCGTGCAGGCCGCGCGCGAGGTGCACGTGTCGGTCCCCATCGTGGCGCGGCTCGCGGGGACGAACGTCGAGGAAGGGCGGCGCATCATCGCCGAGAGCGGGCTGGACATCACCATGGGCGACACCCTGGCCGACGCCGCCATGAAGGCGGTGATCGCGCTCGGCGATGGCGGAACCGGCGGGAGCCGACTGGCGCGAGAGGTAGCGTGATGAGCATACTGATCGATGGCACGACGCGGGTGATCCTGCAGGGGTTCACCGGCGACAAAGCAACCTTCCACGCGCGCGAGATGCTCGCGTACGGGACGCGTCTCGTGGGGGGCGTGACCCCCGGAAAGGGGGGCACCACGCACCTCGGCCTGCCGGTGTTCGACACCGTGAAGGCGGCGGTGCGGGCGACCGGCGCGGTGGCGAGCGGGATCTTCGTCCCGGCCGCGTTCTGCGCTGATGCGATCATGGAAGCGGCCGACGCCGGGATCCGTCTCATCGTCTGCATCACCGACGGGATCCCGGCGCAGGACATGATTCGCGTAAAGCGGTACCTGCGCCGGTATCCGCGCGAGCGGAAGCCGATGCTGATCGGCCCGAACTGCGCTGGGGTGATCAGCGCGGGGAAGGCGATGATCGGGATCATGCCCGGGCACATCTACACGCCGGGGCGCGTGGGGGTGGTGACGCGGTCGGGGACGCTCGGCTACGAGGCGGCCTCGCAGATGCAGGCACTGGGGCTCGGAGTGAGCACGAGCGTGGGGATCGGCGGGGACCCGATCAACGGGAGCTCGTTCGTCGACATCCTCGCGCGCTTCGAGCAGGACGACGACACGGATGCGGTGATGATGATCGGAGAGATCGGGGGTCCGCAGGAGGCGGAGGCGGCGCTGTTCGTGCGCGATCACATGAGTAAGCCGGTGGTGGGGTACGTGGCCGGGCTCACGGCGCCGGTGGGGCGGCGGATGGGGCACGCGGGGGCGATCATCTCGGCCTTCGGCGACAGCGCGGCGGAGAAGGCGGAGCTCATGCGCTCGTCGGGGCTGACGGTGGCGCCGAGCCCCGCGGAGCTGGGGCGGGCGATGGCCGACGCGCTCGCCGCACACTCGACGCGCGCGCCGCGCGCCGCCCAGCGGGTGCCGGCGTGAGCGGGCGTCCGACGGTCGTCGCCACGCGGCGGCTCCCGGCGCCGGTGGAGGCACGGCTCGCGGAGTTGTTCGACGCACGCCTCAACGCGCGTGACGAGCCGATGAGCGCCGACGCGCTCGCGCGCGCGATGCGCGAGGCCGACGCGCTCCTCCCCACGGTGACGGACCGCATCACGGCCGAGCTCCTCGCCGTGCCGGGGCGGCGCGTGCGCATCGTCGCCAACTTCGGGGTGGGGTTCAACAACATCGACGTGCAGGCGGCGAAGGGGCAGGGGGTGGTGGTCACCAACACCCCGGACGT
>JADGGM010000233.1 GCA_019689955.1 Gemmatimonadaceae bacterium | reverse complement strand
ATACGCGAGGACGTCGAGTCTCGTGGGCTCGGAGATTTGAATAAGAGACAGCCGGTACAGCGACGCGATCTTCGTGAACCGATACGGGAGCTGAGGGCTCGGCGCCTGCAATGTCCCCTCCCACACCACGGTCCCGCTCGGGGTCATCTCCGTCGCCGCGATCGGGCTCGTGTTCCAGGTCCAGCCGATGAGCGTGTTCCCGTTCGCCAGCCGCTGCACCGAGCCGGTGAACTGGTCGTAGTACGGCGGTGTGTGCAGGAACTGCCGGACGAGGGTCGCGGTCTTGGCGTTCTCGTCGATGCGATACTCGAGCCCCCGGCTCACCGGCGGCGAGTGAAGGGTCCCGTTGTCGAAGAGGAGCACGGTCCCATCGGGCGTCACGCGCACGCTGTGCTGCGCGCTGAAGCCGCCCAGTGGATCGCCGACGATCGTGAAGTCGCTGGGCACGGCGGCCCACGGGCTCGCGAGGGTCCAGAGGATCGCCCCCGTCGTGGCGTCGATCTTGGTGATCGCGTCGAGATTGCGCCAGGACACGAGATAGTTGCCGTCCGGCGTGAACGCGAGCGCGTTCGGGTGATCGAAGTCCTCCTGCCCGGGGATCGGCTCCACGTTGTCCGCGGGGCTGAAGTGGTCCCACGCGTCGAAGACGACGTGCTGGCTCCCGTCGGCGTCGATGCGCACGACCTGATGTCCGGAAACCACGGTGTCCGCGGGCCCGCCCTGCGCACTGAGGTCGACGTGCCGCTCGGTCAGGGTGAACATCACCGCGCCATCGTACGCGCCATCCTTGGTGAGGATCCAGAGCTCGTGATTGTCCACGTACGTGGCGCCGGTGGTGGTGAAGCTGCGCACCGTGTCGCCGCTCGGCGCGATCTCCACGTAGCGGCCGGGAAGGGGGAACCCGCCGCTGTTGTTCCCGAGGAACACGGTCACGTTCCCGTTCTGCTGCTGTTTGATCTCGCCGATCCCCGTCCCCTCGTTGAACGCACGGTACCACGCGACGCGCCCTGTCGAGTCGAACGCGACGACGTACTCGGCGTTGCCGTCGCGCAGCCCCGCGAGCACATACCCGCCGGTCGATGGCACACTGCTCACGAGCTGCGTCCCGGCGAGAAAGCTCGGGAGCGTGTCGGTCGTGAACGTGGTGCTGTCCGAGACGGCGCTCGTGTCGCCGGTGCGCGCTTCCACGATCATGCGATACGACGTCGACGGCGCGAGGCCCAGCGCGACGATGCGCCCGGAATCCACGCCCGTCGTGAACGGCGTCGCGCCCGTGCTCCCGTCATCGGCGGTGTACACGACGCGCGCCGAATCCGCCCCCGGCGCCTGGAAGGTGACGATCGTGGAGAGCACGTTGTTCGGATTCGACGCGAGCGCCACGTTGGTCACGGGCACCGGGGAGGGCTTGGGTCCCGGCGACGTCGTGGGGGTGGACTCGCTCCCGCACGCGGCGGCGATGATGGCAATGACTGGGGCCGCGGCGAGCGCGCGGCGGCGAGCAACACGCGATCGTGCGCTCTGACGTCTGGCGTTCACGGGCAACCTCCGGCTCGAGCATCGACGGCGACAGGCGGCGAACGACGCCAGTGGCCGAGCCCGCTGCGCCCTCCACCGCCCCGCGGCCGCGGCGCGTTGCACGATCCGTGCGCGCGTGTAGCGTGTACATCGATTGACGCACGCGCGACGCGACGGGACGCGTCACGCGCTGCGTTTACTGTACTGCCGGACGGAAACGCCGAGCGCCGCGAGCGCGAGGATGACGAGTGCTCCGAGCGGGCGCACGATGTCGCGGAGCCCCGCCCCCTTCACGAGGATCGCCCGCGAGATCTCCACGAAGTGGCGCACGGGGTTGAGCTCCGCGAGGAGCTGCACCCACCGCGGCATGCTGTCGAGCGGCGTGAAGAGGCCACTCATGAGGAAGTAGATCATCACGATGAAGAACGTGACGAACATCGCCTGCTGCTGCGTCTCGACGAGCGTCGAGATCCAGAGCCCGATCGCCAGCGCCGCCACGAGGTAGATCCCGGCCACGCCGAAGAGGAGCGCCACGCTCCCGCGCACCGGCATGCCGAAGACGAGGTGCCCGACGACGAGCCCCAGCGCCAGCTCCAGCAGCGCGAGCACCCACAACGGGAGGAGCTTCGCGGTGATGAACTGGGCACGGGTGACCGGTGTGACGTTGAGCTGCTCGAGCGTCCCCAGCTCCTTCTCGCGCGCGATGTTCTGCGCCGCGAGCAGCGTCCCGATCACGGTGACGAGCGCCACGAGGATCCCCGGCACCATGTAGTCCCGGTAGTCGAGCGCGGGGTTGTACCAGCTCCGCGTGCGGACGTCGATGCGCGCCGCGCCGCGTACGGGCGGGGGCTCGCCGAGCTGCCCGCCCGCGATCCCGGCGCGCACGGCGCCGATGCTCGGGCGCAGCGTGGTGCCGAGCTCGGCGGAGTACGCCGCGAGGATGGCCGACGCGTACGCCTGAACGATCCCCGCCGCCGCTCCCTTCTCGGCGTTGAGGGCGATCTGCACCGGCGCGCGCCGGTCGCGCACGAGCGACGCCTCGAAGTCCCTGGGGATCGCCAGCACCATCGTCGCGCGGCCGCGCCGGAGGGCGTCGTTGGCCAGGTCGAGCGACGACGACTCGCCGATGATCTCGAAGTGCCCCGATGCCGTGAAGCGCGTCACGAGCCCGCGCGAGGTGCTCGTGTGGTCGAGGTCGACCACGTACATGGGGGTGTCGGTGATCTGGAACGTCGCGGCGTTCGCCAGGACGAGCAACTGCGCGAGCGGCACGAGGAAGATCTGCACGAGCGTCGCGCGGTCGCGCACGATGCGCAGGACCTCGGCCCGGGCGAGCGAGAGGATGCGGCGCACGTCCCCTACTCCAGACGGACGTGAAAGGAGCGCGCGCTCAGCGCGAGCAGCACGAGCACCATGGCGGCGAGGACGAGCGTCTCCGGCCACAGGTACGCGATCCCCACCCCTTTCAGCATGATGTCGCGCGCGATGCGCACGAACCACGTGGCCGGGAGCACGCCGGCGATCCACTGGAGGACGCGTGGCATGCTCTCGACCGGGAAGATGAACCCCGAGAGCATGATCGTCGGGAGCATGGTGCCGACGAGCGCCCCCATCATGGCGACCCGCTGGGATGCGGTGCGCGCGGAGATGAGGACACCGAGCGCGAGCGAGGCGAGGATGAACAACATCCCCTCCGCGAGCAGGAGGAGCACGCTCCCGCGGACCGGGACGCGGAAGACGAGGTGGGCCTCGGCCAGCACGCCGAGCACGCTCACGAACCCGATCGCCAGGTACGGGACGACCTTGCCGACGATGATCTGCCACGGCCGGAGCGGGGAGACGAGGAGCGCTTCCATGGTCCCCGTCTCCTTCTCGCGGGCGATCGAGATCGCGGTCATGAGCGAGGAGATGATCGCCAGGATGAGCGCGAGGAGCCCCGGCACGAACAGGTTCGCGCTCTCGCGCGTGGGGTTGAACCGCAGGCGCAGCTCCGGCTCGATGCGGACCGCGCTCCCCGCGGCGCGCAGGTCGCGCTCGTAGTCGCGGATGAGCGAGAGCGCGTAGCTCTGCATGGCGCTCCCCGTGTTCGGCTCCGTGGCGTCGGTGACGATCTGCACGCGCGCGGGGAGGCCGCGGGCCAGTCGGTCGGCGAAGTCGGGGGCGAACACGATCGCCTCCTGCGCCCGCCCGGAACGGAAGAGCTGCGCCAGCGGTTCCGGGCGACGCAGCTCGGCGACGATCCGAAAGACGTCCGTCGCGGCGAAGCGGGTGCGCAGCGCGAGGGTCGCGTAATCGGGGGAGGGGTCGACGATCGCGAGCCGGACGTTGCGCACGTCGGTGCGGATCGCGTAGCCGAACAGCACGACCTGAATGATGGGGAAGAGGACGAGCACCACGAGCGTCCGCCGATCGCGGCGGATGTGATAGCCTTCCTTGCGCAACAGGCCGAGGAGCGCCTTCACGATCCCTCCGGTCGCGCGAGGCGGAGGAACACGTCGTCGATGCTCGCCACCCCGTACTGCCGCTCGAGCTCCACCGGCGCGCCCATGGCGGCGAGGCGGCCGTCGACCATAATGGAGATCCGGTCGCAGTACTCCGCTTCGTCCATGTAGTGGGTGGTCACGAACACCGTCGTCCCCTCGGCCGCCGTCTGGTAGATCATCTCCCAGAACTGCCGGCGCGTGATCGGGTCCACGCCACCGGTCGGCTCGTCGAGGAAGACGATGCGCGGCTCGTGCAGGAGGGCGACGGAGAAGGCGAGCTTCTGCTTCCAGCCGAGCGGGATCGCGCGGACCGGCGACTCGACCACGTGCTCCAGCCCCAGGCGGGCGACCAGGGCGCCCGTGCGCTCGCGGACTCTCGCGGCGGAGAGGCCGTAGATCCCGCCGTAGAGGCGGATGTTCTCGCGCACCGTGAGGTCGTCGTAGAGCGAGAAGCGCTGGCTCATGTAGCCGATGTCGCGCTTGATCGCCTCGCTCTCCGTGTACACATCGTGCCCGGCGACGGATGCGTCGCCGCTCGAGGGGAGGAGGAGCCCGCAGAGCATGCGGATCGCCGTGGTCTTCCCCGCCCCATTGGCGCCGAGGAAGCCGAACACCTCTCCGGCGCGCACCTCGAACGTGATGTGGTCGACCGCCACGAAGCGCCCGAAGGTGCGGGTGAGGTTCGTAGCGCGGATCACGACCGCGGCGGGGCCGTCGTTCACGCGGCCTCCCCGGCGCCGCCCATGCGCGCCATGAACGTGTCCTCGACGGTCGGGGCAATCGGCGTGACGGTGGCGTCGCCGAAACCGCGCGCGATGAGAAAGGCGAGCGCCTCGTGGGCGATGCGCTCGGGGGGGAGCATCGTGCGGGTGTCGGTGTAGTGCAGCACGCTCCCGAACGGGAAAACGGTGGCCGCGTGCTCGTACTCGCGCAGCGCGAGGAGCGCCCGGTAGCGGTCCGCGGCGTGCACCGCGAAGAGCGGCCGGCCGAACGACTGCGCGATCGCGGCCGGGGTGTCGACGGCGAGGAGGTGCCCGCGCTGCACGAGCGCTACGCGGTCGCAGCGTCCCGCCTCATCCATGTACGGCGTCGACACCACGATCGTGAGCCCCGACCGTTGGAGGTGGCCGAGGAGGTCCCAGAGCTCGCGCCGCGAGACCGCGTCGACCCCCGTGGTCGGCTCGTCGAGGATGAGGATGTCCGGACGGTGGACGAGCGCGCAGCAGAGCGCGAGCTTCTGCTTCATCCCCCCCGAGAGCGCCCCGGCGCGGCGTGCCCGGAACGACTCGAGCTGCGAGTAGATCGGCGCGATCCGCGCGTGCTCGCGCTCCAGCGTCGTCCCGAACACCGAGGCGAAGAAGCGGACGTTCTCCTCCACGCTCAGGTCCATGTAGAGCGAGAAGCGGCCGGCCATGTAGCCGATGCGCCGGCGAAGTGCCCACAGGTCGTGCACCACGTCGTACCCCAGCACGCGCGCGCGCCCGGCATCGGGGAGGAGGAGGGTGGCGAGGATGCGGAAGAGCGTCGTCTTCCCTCCGCCGTCCGGCCCGATGAAGCCGAACAGCTCGCCCCGCCCGATGGACACGGACACGTGGTCGAGCGCCGTGGTCCGGCCGAAGGTCTTGACCAGATCGTCGACGACGACGGCGTGGTCGTCGACGCGCGATGGGGCGCGGGCTGCCGGGCGGGGCGCGCTCATGGGGTGTCGGAGCCGGCGACGGCGGGGGGCGCGGTGAAGCGCACGTCCGCGGG
>JADGGM010000232.1 GCA_019689955.1 Gemmatimonadaceae bacterium | reverse complement strand
CCACCTACTCCCCCAGGGTCGTAGGCCCCCAACACCACGCCCCACTAGCCTCTCTACGCATCCCACCTCTCCACTCAGACATAGTCCACGACCCCGATCTGTCGACAGTACGCGTTGACGACGCAGCTCGAGCAGCGCGGCCGTCTCGCCGTACAGATGTGCTTCCCGAACGGCACCAACAGCCGATTGATCCTCACCCAATCCCTACGCTCCACCACCCCTTCCAGCGCCTCCATCGTCTCCTCTGGCGTGCGGGTGTGAATGATTCCCCAGCGGTTCGTGATCCGGTGCACGTGCACGTCGACAGCCGGTCGGCCGTGACCGCAGGCGATCCCGAGCGCGAGGTTCGCGCATTTCGGGCCGATCCCGTGGAAGGACGTGAGCACCGACCCATCACACGGGAGCGTGCCCCCGAGCTCCGTCATCGTCCGACGAGCGAGCGTGTGGATGTCGCGCGCCTTCGCCTCGTGGAACGTGGACGCGCGGATCAGCGAGTCGATGCGCGTCACCGAGAGCCCCATCATCGCCGCCGGCGTGCGCGCCACCTCGAACAGGCGGATCGACGTGGGGAGGCTCACCTCATCGCGCGTGCGGACCGAGATCACGCAGCCCACCAACTGCTCGAACAGCGATCGGTATCCCAGATCCGCCAGCGCGAACATTGCCGCCGGCGGGTACGGGCGGATCGCCTCCTCGATGCGGCGCAGCATCCGCGGAATGTCGAACGGCCGCTTGTCCGTGCGCGCCCTCGTCGCCATGCCAGCGTCCCACGCAAGAACCGTGGGCCCATCGCGCGCGAGGGCATGATGCAGCGCGGGGGAGGAGCATCGAGCGCCCCTCCCCCGCTTCACATCGCCGTGATGGCCGGACTAAGCCGCCGGGCGGAGCTCCGCGAAGAGGCGCCCCAGCTCGCCGATCACCCGCTCGTTCCCCTCGCGGATCAACGCCGCGAGAATGTGCTTGCAGATCGTCTCGCGCCAGAGATGGTCCGCGCAGTCGCAGCGCGGGATGGCCGCCGTGTACAGGTCCACCCAGTGCGGCTCCGCGCCCCCCACGAAGTGGTAGCGGCCGTGACCCACACGCTCCCCGTGAAGCGCGAGGCTTCGCAGCAGGCGGGCGTGGTCCACCCCGCCGAGCGCGTCGAAATCGATGGCAGGGACCCCCCGCCGCGGTGCGTCCATCATCACGTCACTCATCCGTCCGATCGTCTCCAAACCAAGGCTTCGACAATCCCCATCCGAGCGAAAATCGTCCAGTAAATATACCCCCGCCCGGAGCGAAGGATCGCTCGCATCACCCCTCGCGCCGAGCAGTGCAGAGCGGCATCTCCCCGCTGCACCACCCCTGCCGACGGCGGAGCCCGGCATCCTGACTGACTACACAGTCAGGTTGCCCGAGACTCGGGGCGGCGTACAGCCTGATCCATTCCCATCCGGCCCCGGACCAAGTAGCGTTGTGGCGCTGCGCCGTGGAGTCGCGGGCGGGGAATGGTGCCCGCCGAACCTCTCGGGCAGCGTGCGCTCAGCGTCCCCCGTCTCGGGCGCCGGGCGCGATGCATGGATCACGAAACGTAGCTCGCACGGTCGCTCCTCCGCTCGGGCGGCGGGGTGGCGACGAGGGCAAAGCCGTCGAAAGGCGGCGACGCAAAGCTACGAGGCTACAGCGCGCTCGAGCGCGCCATGCCGGTCGAGCCGTCGCGCGGACCCAACCACTGGAGTCCCACGATGAAACGCCTCATGGTGCCAGCGCCCCAAGCGCTCCCCGCGCTCCTCGCGCCCCCTGCGCACGAGCTCCCTGCCGTTCCCCCGCCTACGCACGGGGCCGCTGGCAGAAGACCGCCGGGGTCGTTAGCTTACCCAGTCTGTCATCGATCAGCCATTGACCGGGCCTGTAGAACACTAGCCCCGAGCTTCTCCCATGCATCCGTTCATCGAGACCCAGAAAGAGTACATGCGCACCGACATCCCCCCCTTCCGGGCCGGGGACACCCTGCGGGTGAGCGTGCGCGTGAAGGAAGGGGACAAGGAGCGCCTTCAGGCGTTCGAAGGGGTGTGCATCGCCCGCCGCGGGAGCGGCGTGAGCGCCACCTTCACCGTGCGGAAGATCTCCAACGGCGTCGGCGTGGAGCGGATCTTCCCGGTGCACAGCCCGATGATCGGGGGGATCGCCGTCGTGCGTCGCGGACAGGTGCGCCGCGCGAAGCTCTACTATCTCCGCCAGGTCAGCGGCAAGGCGGCGCGCATCCGCGAGAAGCGCACCCGGAGCGCACAGACCACCGAGGAGTGATCCCGGTGGGGCGCGGCGAGCGCGGTTCGAGCCGGCCCGTCCACCGCTCCCGGTGGACGGCGATCGAGCGAGAGCTGCGCCGCGCCGGCGCCCAACTGATCGCTGGCGTCGATGAAGTCGGACGCGGGTGCCTCGCGGGGCCCGTCGTCGCATGCGCTGTCATCATGCCCCCCGACGCCAGAGCCATTCGAGGCGTGGACGACTCCAAGGCGCTCCCGCCGCACGAGCGCCGGCGCCTCGCAACGCTCATCCTCGAGCGCGCCGTCGCCGTCGGGATCGGCGCCGCGTCGGTCGCCGAGATCGAGGCGCTGAACATCTACCACGCCAGCACGCTCGCCATGCGGCGCGCCCTCAGCCGCCTCCGCGTCGCCCCCGACCACATCCTCGTCGACGGACGCCCCATCCGCACGCTCGGCCTGCCGCACACAGCCGTCGTCGATGGCGATGACAAGTGCTTCTCCATCGCCTGCGCGTCCATCGTCGCCAAGGTCACCCGCGACCGCTTGATGGCATCGCTCGCGCGCCGCTACCCCGCCTACGCCTGGGAGCGCAACGCGGGCTACGGCACCCCCGCGCACGTGAGCGGTCTCAGGGCGCACGGGCCCTGCCGCCATCACCGGAGCCGCTTCGTCGCCTCCGTCCTCGACGCGTCCGCGCCAGCACAGAATTGCGAATCGCTGACGGATCAGCAATTATGCTCCCTGTGATCGTCATGGACGCACGGGCGCGGCGCGGTCCACGCTCTGCGGATGCATTCCTCTCGCACTCGTATCGCCGGCGGGCTACGCCATGATGCGACCGACAGACGCGATCGATGGTCGACATCGATCTCTCAACCCAGTGAATCGAGCAGACGCTCTCGCGCCCCCGGAAACCGGTTCCGGGGGCGCGACGGCTATTTACCGGCAGCGGAGGTGACCTACATCACACATCGCTCTCAGCACTAGGGGCACATTTCTAGCAGAGTTCGTGAACGTGTCCCAGGAGACCTCACTCGAGTGGAACAACCGGAGCACACAATGAACGCACACTTCAAGACCATCGCATTCGCCGCAGTGATCGCCCCAATCATGGCCGGGTGCGCGAGCAAAGGGTTCGTTCGCAAGAGCCTCGCCGATGAGCGGGCGCATGCGACCGCGTACACCGATTCGAGCGTCGCCGCCGAGCGCACCGCGCGCATGGCCGCCGACAGCGCGCTGACGACCGACGTCGCCGCGCTGCGCAAGGACCTCGACAGCCTCCGCACCGAGTTCGGCGCGAAGATCACCGCGCTCGAGAACGGGCTGCAGTTCGCGCTCCCGGTGCACTTCGCGTTCGATGACGCGACCGTGCGCGACGAGGATCACGAGGCGCTCGACCGCTTCGCCAAGATCGCCCAGAAGTACTACCCCGGCTCGACGATCACCATCGAGGGCTTCGCCGATCCCGCCGGCTCGGCGCGCTACAACCTCGAGCTCTCTCGCCGTCGTGCCGACGCCGTGAAGGCCTATCTCACCTCGCAAGGGCTGAACGGCGACATCCGCACCGTCGGCTACGGCAAGACGCGCCTCGTGGTGCCGAACGCCTGGGGCTCCGAGCCCGGCGCCGAGAAGAACCGCCGCGTGGTGTTCGTCATCGAGAGCAAGGGCGACACGACCGGCGGCGTCGCGTCGACGATGTGATCGCGCGTGCGGACCGCGCCTCGAGGGCGTGGTCACGACACGCTGACCAAGGGCCAGGCGCAGCCACTCGCTGTCCTGGCCCTTTGCTCCGCCCCGCGTTCCTCCCCGCTCCCCGCGTGCGCAGCGCTACCCGCGCGCCGTGGCCTGCCGTTGTCCGGCGTGGACCCCTTCGGCGAACTCCTCGATCATCTTTTCGTTGAACGCCGGAATGTCGTCGGGCATCCGGCTCGTCACGAGCCCGCGGTCGACGACCACCTCGCGGTCCACCCACGTCGCGCCCGCGTTCTCCAGGTCCGTCTCCAGCGACGGCCAGGACGTGACCTCGCGCCCCTTCACCGCGTTCGCCTCCACGAGCATCCAGGGCCCGTGACAGATCGCCGCGATCGGTTTCCCCTGCGCGACGAATCGGCGCACGAACTCCACGGCGCGCTGGTTCGTGCGGAGCTTGTCGGGATTCATCACGCCGCCGGGGAGGAGCAGCGCGTCGTAGTCATCCGGGTTGGCCGACGAGAGCGGCACGTCGACCGGGAGCTCGTCCCCCCAGTGATCGTGCTGCCACGCGCGGACCTTTCCCTGCGCCGGCGAGACGAGCTGCACGTCGGCGCCGGCATCCTCGAGCGCGCGGCGGGGGCGCTCCAGCTCGACCTGCTCCACGCCATCAGTCGCGAGGATCGCGACCTTCTTTCCCTCCAGCTTTCCTGCCATGTGACCTCCTTGGTGATCGAAGCACGAGCGGTGATCGTGCGCACGCGTTGCACCATCGGCGGCGGCCGCCGTCAGAGAGAGGCAACCGCGCAAGAGACGAGCGCGTCACGGGACCGCGCACGCCGCCGTGGAGCCGGTGCGCGCTTTGCGGGGAGGTGTGTGCCGCAGGTTGCATTCCAGGAGCAGAGGGGATCATGACGACACACGGCAGGGGCGCCGCGACGCGGACCGAGCCCAACGCGAGCGCGGCGGGACAGATCACGATCGGGGGCGATCTCACGGTGAACTGCCTGGGGTTCGGGGCGATGCGGCTGACCGGAGCGGGGATCTGGGGTGAGCCCGCTGACCGCGAGGAGGCCAAACGGGTCCTGCGCCGCGCGGTCGAGCTGGGGGTGAACTTCATCGACACCGCGGACTCGTACGGGCCCGAGGTCGCCGAGCGGCTGATCGCCGAGGCGCTCTACCCGTACCCGGACGACCTCGTGATCGCCACCAAGGGGGGCCTGCTGCGCCCCGGCCCGGGGGAGTGGACCCCCGACGGCCGCCCGGAGCACCTTCGCGCGGCGTGCGAGGGGAGCTTGCGGCGGCTCAGGCTGGAGCGGATCGACGTCTACCAGCTCCACCGGCCCGACCCGAAGGTCCCGCTCGAAGAGTCGCTCGAGGCGCTCGTGGCGCTCCAGCGCGAGGGGAAGATCCGTCACATCGGCGTCAGCAATGTGACCCCCGACGAGCTGCGCCTGGCCCGAGAGATCACCCCCGTGGTCTCGGTGCAGAACCGGTACAACCTGCTCGACCGCGGCGCGGAGGTGGTGCTCGATCGGTGTACCGCCGACTGGATCCCGTTCCTCCCGTGGTTCCCGCTGGCGACGGGGGAGCTCGCGCGCGCGGGAGGGATCGTCGCGCAGGTCGCCGCGCGCCACGGCGCGCGCCCGTCGCAGATCGCGCTCGCGTGGCTCCTCCAGCGTTCCCCGGTCATGTTGCCGATCCCGGGGACATCGTCGGTGGCGCACCTCGAGGAGAACGTCGCCGCGGCGGGGCTCTTCCTGGAGGCGGACGAGATGCAGGCGCTGACCGCGGCGCGTTGAGGGCGCGTCGGGGCCTGTCTT
>JADGGM010000231.1 GCA_019689955.1 Gemmatimonadaceae bacterium | reverse complement strand
CCAGCGGGCCGACAAGCTCGCCGTGCGATACCGCGCCTGGGTCATTCTCGGCATGATTCGCCTGATGCTCCGACGCGCATTCCCAAACAGAGCCTAGGGCGCCGTCCATGCTTTCGAGGTGCGCGAGGGCATCGCGCAGCCGACGACGGTCGGCGCCGATCGTCGCCGGTTCGCCGCGAACGCCCGCGGACTCGAGCGCCCGGGCGACGGCGAAGAGGATCTCCCACGCGGCCACGCTGTGCAGGTCGGCCACGCCGCCCGCCCGAGCGATGGCGCGCGCGGCCGCGCGCGCGGCGGGCGTGACGGGCGCGAAGCTCGTCGGGATGAGGAGCCCGTCAGCCACGTCGCCGCAGAGGCGCAGCGTGACATCGCTCGACGCGCTCGTGAGCCCGATGATGGCCCTGGGGCGGACGCCTTGGCGGCGCATCTCGCGCAGCACGCCGCAGGTGGTCGTTGAATGCGCGGAGAGCACGACCACATCGGGGCGCGCTTTCGCCATCGCGCGGACGACGTCGCCGAACGCCGTGTCGGCGATCGACCACCCCTGCTCGGCGACGATGCGGAACCCGGCCGCGACCGCCTCCGGCCGGATGATCCCGCTCCAGGTGGAGTGCGAGTGCGGGAAGTCCCGCTCTTCCCCACCGAACACCGTCGTGAGCTCGGGGCGCCGGCGGCGGAGCCAGGCCCACGTGGTGCGGTACATCGCGCGCTCGTCGGGCACGTTCCGGAACGCCCACTCGGAGATGCGCGCGAGCTGCGCCTTGGCCGCGCCGTCGGTGAAGACGGGGATGCGAAGCCCGGTGTCGGCGTCCACGTCGGCCCGGCGCTGGAGGGCCTGATACAACGGCTCGGCCGCCCCGGAGCAGCTCGGCCCGACCACCAGGAGCGCGTCCGACGCGGCGAAGTGGCGGACCAGGGCGATCCCCTCCTCCGCGTCGCAGCGTGCATCGACGTACGTCACCTCGATACGCGCGCGCGCGCCGTCGGCCAGGCGCACGCCGCCCGCGCGATTGATGGAGTCCGCGGCAGCGCGCAGCGCCGCGCGGCTGTTCTCGCCGAACGAGCGCACGACGCCGGTGAGCGCGCCGATGGCCGCGACGTGCACGCGGCGTGCGTGGGGAGACTGCGCGCGCGCGTTCGCAGGGCCCGCGAGCGCGAGCCCCGCGAACGCCGCCGTGAGGGCGAGCGATCTCATGGGTGAGCCTCCGCGTGCGCGGGCGGCGGCTCATCACCGCCGGCGAGGAAGGCGCGCACTTCCGCGTAGAGCTGCCGGCGCGACGTCTCGAGGTGCATCACGTGCGTCCCCCGGCTGATCTTCACGTCGCGCTTGAGCGCCGCGTGGGTGAGCGCGTCGAAGAGCCAGCGCGCATCCGCGTCTGGGGTGACGGTGTCCCATTCGCCGCGAACGATCAGCACCGGTGCCGTGATCCGCGCCGGATCGTAAACGAGCGTGCCGTGGCGCGCCGCCTCGACGTCCGCGACCATCCCCGCGGGGATCTTCACGCTGGGCGGGGTCCGCGTGCCGCTCGTGGAGTCGGTGAGCATGTAGGCATGCGCCCACGCGTCCAGGTCGCCGTCGAACACCTGCGCCTCGCCGGCGGGGACGTAGCCGCGGAAGCGGTTCCGCTGGTCGGCCTCGGTCACGAAGAGGTAGGCCGGGATCGTGGTCGTGTCGGGCGCCGCGTGGCGCGGGGTGACCGGGCCGAAGAGCACGAGGCGCGCGACGCGCTCGGGGTGCTCGCCGGCGTAGAGCCCCGTCGCCAGAGTCCCGGCGGAGTGGGCGATGAGGGAGAGGCGGGCGACGTGGGTCCGCGCGGTGATGTAGCGAACGGCGGCGTCGATCTGCCGAGCGCCTTCCGCGGCGCGCCCCGGCGGCGGGTTCGCGCCGGCAGGCTGGTTCATCTGCGGGTACCGGTCCGATGCGCCGTAGCCGAGGAAGTCGAGGCCCCACACGTCGTACCCCGCCTCGGCCAGGTCATCCATCCACGAGCGCCCGCGAAAACGATAGCCGTCGGCGAGCAGCGTGGGGAAGCTCGCGCCGTGGATGAGCAGCACCACGGAGCCGTTGACCGCCGGGCGCGGGTGGCGCGGAGCGAGGTGGTGCAGCGCGATGCGGAGCCCGCCGATACCGGATGGCACGCGCACCATGTCGATGGGTGGCGCGCCGGTGCGTGCCGCGGGGGGCGTCGCGCGCGATGTCGCCCGTGCGGTGCCCTGGGCCGCGAGCGGCGCGGCGCTCACGAGCACTCCGGATGCCATGGCGAGCGCCGCGAGCGAGCCGCGCAGGGCGATCGTTCCGGCGTGGATGTCAACGATCATTCCAATCCTCCGTCTGAGAGGTCGTCAGCGCGCCGTCGCGAGCGGTGCGGCGGCGCAGCACCGGAAGATGGGGCACCCAGATTTCGGCCATTGCCGAACCATCGGCCGCGGCGCGCGGTCGGTGTACAGCGCCGTGACGCGGCGATAGCTTGAACCAGGTCGCGGTCGCGTCGACCGCGGCGGTTCGCCGACCCCTGCTCGCTCCGATGACCGAACACGTCACGCTCGCCGCCGCCGACGTCGTCCCCGTCGCCGCGCTCATCGCGGATGCGGCGCGGTCATCGATGTTGTGGGCGCTTTCGGATGGCCGCGCGCTCACGGCGGGGGAGCTCGCGCGCCTCGCCGGGGTCTCGGCGGCGACGGCGAGCGAGCACCTCGCGAAGCTCGTAGCCGGCGGATTGGTCGCGGGGGAGCGGCACGGCCGCCACCGGTACTATCGCCTGATCGCGCCGGAGGTCGTGGCGGCGATGGAAGCGTTGGCCGTCGCGGCGCGCCCGGCACCGCCGCGGTCGGCGGGGGAGGCGTACTCCGGCAAGCTGCTCCGGTTCGCGCGCACGTGCTACGATCACCTGGCGGGGTACGTCGGCGTGGCGATCACGGACGCGCTGGTCGAGCGCGACGTGCTGCGACTCGAGGGGCGCGCGTACGCGGTGACCGCGCAGGGGGCGGCGTGGTTCGCGGAGCTCGGGATCGACGTCGACGCGCTTCGCTCAGGGCGCCGGGCGTTCGCGCGCGCGTGCCTCGACTGGAGCGAACGGCGCTACCACCTGGCCGGCGCGCTCGGCGCCCGTCTGTGCGAGCGGTTGATCGCCCTCGAGTGGCTCGCGCGGCAGCCGGGCACCCGAGCGCTCCGGGTGACGAACGCCGGCCGGCGCGCGCTGCAGCGGAGCTTCGGCATCCGCGTCCTCTGACCGGGCGACCATGAAGCTGCACGAGCTGGCGGATGCGTTCGAGCACCTGGAGGGGACCCGTTCCCGGGTCGCGCTCGTGGAGCGGGTCGCTGCCCTCCTGCGC
Source organism: Gemmatimonadaceae bacterium (assembly GCA_019689955.1). Taxonomy (GTDB): domain Bacteria; phylum Gemmatimonadota; class Gemmatimonadetes; order Gemmatimonadales; family Gemmatimonadaceae; genus JADGGM01. The sequence goes on along the minus strand of JADGGM010000231.1, from coordinate 2,441 downwards.
CGCGCCACGGCGACGGAGCGCACGCCGATCGTGTACCTGTTGCAGGCGCGGCTCCGCCCGCCGTTCGAGCAGACCGAGGTCGCGGTGGGGGAAAAGCTGCTGGCGCAGGCGGTGGCGCGGGCGTATCACGTCTCGCACGCGCGGGTCGCGCAACGCCTCGCGCGGAGCGGCGACCTGGGGCTCGTCGCGGCGGAGCTCGCGGCGGCGCGCCTGGCGAGCCGGCTCACGGTGCATCAGGCGTACGACGCGCTGCTCGCGATCGCGCGCGTCTCGGGCACCGGATCGGTGGAGCGGAAGACGTCGCTCCTCGCGTCGCTCCTCAGCCGTGCTGGTCCCGCCGGGGCCAAGCTCGTCGCGCGCGTCGCGCAGGGGCGGCTGCGCCTCGGCGTGGGAGACCAGACCATCCTCGAAGCTGCCGCGCTCGCGGCACTCGGCGACCGATCGAAGAAGCCGCTCCTCGAGCACGCGTACAACGTGCGCTCGGACCTTGGGACCGTGGTCGATCTCGCGTTCACCAAGGGGGCGGCGGGGCTCGCGGGAGTCGGCCCGGAAGTGGGGATCCCCGTGCGCCCCGCGCTCGCGCAGCGGCTCCCCTCGGCCGAGGCAATCATCGCACGCCTCGGCGAGGTGCAGGCGGAGCCCAAGTACGACGGCTTCCGTCTCCAGATCCACCGGCGGGGCTCGCGCGTGTGGGCGTTCAGCCGCCGGCTGGAAGACGTGACGTCGATGTTCCCCGAGCTCGTCGCCGCCGCGCGCCGGCAGCTCGTCCCGCGCACGGCGATCCTCGAGGGGGAGGCGGTGGTCTACAACCCGGAGACGGGGGAGTTCCTCCCGTTTCAGATCACCATGACGCGCAAGCGCAAGACGCGCATCGCCGAAGCCGCCGAGCGGACGCCGGTGCGGCTGTTCGCCTTCGACCTGCTGTATACCGGCCGCCGCAACTATCTCCCCGTCGCGCAGGCGACGCGAACGCACGCGCTCCGCGCCGCGCTCCGCGCGAGCCCCGACGCGCCGATCGCGGTGACGGAGGCACGCGTGATCGCCCGCCCGCGCGAGCTGCAGACGTACTTCGACGAGATGATCGAGCGCGGGCTCGAGGGGATCGTGGCCAAGCGGCTCGATGCCCCGTACCAGGCCGGAGCGCGCGGCTATGCATGGGTGAAGCTCAAGCGCGCGTACCAGTCGGCGCTGCGCGACACGGTCGACGTGGTGCTCGTGGGCTACTTCCGCGGCCGCGGCAAGCGCGCGGCGCTCGGCATCGGCTCGCTCCTCGGCGCGGTGTACGACCCGCGGGGCGACCGCTATCGCACCGTCGCCAAGATCGGCTCGGGGCTGTCGGACCGCGCGTGGACCTCGCTGCGCACGCTGCTCGATGCGCACGCCGTGCCCGAGCGGCCCGTCAACGTCGACGCGCTCATCACCCCCGACGTGTGGGTGGAGCCGGCGATCGTGGTGGAGGTGCTGGCCGACGAGATCACCCGCTCGCCGTTCCACACGTGCGGCCGGCACGACGACGAGCCCGGGTACGCGCTCCGCTTCCCGCGCGTGGTCAACGCCCCCCGCTCCGACAAAGCGCCCACGGACGCGACCACGGAGCGGGAGATCCTGACGCTGTACCGCCAGCAACGCCGCACGCCCACGGAAGCGCGACCGCGTTCGCGCAACACTCGCGCTCGCGGCACAGCGAAGCGCGCACCGCGCTAGCGCCGTCCGCGGTGCAGGAGCGGGAGTAGCTGGTCGAGCGGCCGCGTGTTGGCGACGCTCCGCGGCGTGACCCACGCGCGGCGCGCCTGGTCGATCCCCCAGCGCATGAGCCCCAGCTCGCTCGCCGCGTGCGCGTCGGTGTCGATGGCGAGCATCACGCCGCGCTCGGCGGCGGCGCGCGCGGAGACGTCGTCGAGGTCGAGACGCTCGGGTTGCGCGTCGATCTCGAGCATCACCCCGTGGTCGGCCGCGGCGGCGATCACGGCGTCGAGGTCGAAGGCCGCCCCCTTGCGCCCGCGCAGCAGACGGCTCGTCGGGTGCGCGAAGAGGTCGACCGAGGGGTGCTCGAGCGCGCGCAGCACGCGGCGCGTCTGCTCGGCGGGCGGGAGGTCGAGCTTCGTGTGGAGCGCGACGATCACCAGGTCGAGCCCGGCGAGCGTGGCGTCGTCGAGGTCGAGGCGGCCGTCGGCGTGGATGTCGACCTCGGCGCCGGCGAGGAGCGTGAGCGAGCGGAGCTTCGCGTTCAGCGCGTCGATCCGCTTGCGTTGCGCGCGGAACCCCGCGCGGTCCAGCCCTCCGGCGATGCGCACGGTGGGCGTGTGGTCGGTGATCGCGAGGTACTCGTACCCCAACGCCTCCGCGGCCGCGGCCATGGCCTCGAGCGTGTCGCGGCCGTCGCTGTCGGTGGTGTGACACTGGAGGTCGCCGCGGATGTCGTCGCGCGTGATGAGCGAGGG
>JADGGM010000230.1 GCA_019689955.1 Gemmatimonadaceae bacterium | reverse complement strand
ACGATCGTGCTGACGGCGACGATGTGATCAGGATCCGTCGCGTGGCGCATCCCGAGCAGGAAGCTGACGACGAACGTGAGGAGGAGATCCATGCGGCCCGGCTCCTTGCGCGAACGCCCCGATCGGCCAGGGGTCGCCCGGGCCGCATCGCGCGGGAAGTTCGCGGAGGGGGCCGCTCCGGACAATGGGGGATTCGTCGGCCCGGTGTCGGGAGGATCCCGGTTCTCCCGCACTTCTGGTGAGGCCGTCCGTCGCTCGCACGTTGGCGGTCAAGAGCGTGCCTTCACGCGGCGTGGAGCACGCGCGCTCGCCGCAGGTCGAAGCCGGCCCGCCCTCTCTGCCAAGATCGAGTGGGACGGGTACCACGCAGGAATCGGTGAGTCTCAAGGGCGAAATCGGGGCGCTCTTCAGGCGCGAGGGGCTCTACGCCTCGCGCCTCGCCACCTGGCGGAAGCAGCGGGACCACGGGGCGCCGCCGCCCTCGGCCGTGCCGCGCGGCCGGCGCGCCAAGCAGGCGCTCGCTGGCGAGAACCAGCAGCGACGCCGCCGGCTTCTGCGCTGAGGCTGAGCTGGCCAAGGCCCGGAAGCTCATCGAGGTGCAGGGAAAGGTCTCCGCGCTGCTGGGGGAGCTGCTCGGGCCGAAGGACGCGAGGCCGCACGATAACGGTAGGGACCGCTGGGATGTCACTGGTTGATCGGAGATGCTCAAGCAACGCCGTAGCCCGGAGAGCCTGCGACCCAGGGATCCCCTCGTGCTCGCGACCTCGGAGCCCTGCGAGCGATGGCGTGCGGTACGGGGAGGATGCTGCCATGGCACCCCGTGAGAGCGGAGGCGATGCATCAAGCCAGGTGTCAACGGCGGCCGCCGCTGTTCCCGGGACGCAACGGCGTCTTCGACGGCGGGAGGAATTTCACGGGGAAAAGGATCCACTCGGCTTCGGGACGCGCCTTCGCTTGCCGCGCGAACCGGAGGCGCATCGCGGCCGCGAGCGCGAGACTATCCAGCGCGGGGACCTCTGGCCCTCCACCGCGGGCGACGCAAAGGACCGCTCCGCTCCGCGGGTCGATACGTAACCAGAGCGGGATGACGACGGTAGCGAGGCGTTGGCGCTCCGGCAGACGTCGGTATTCCCTCTGTAGGGACCTCGCAACTTCCATCTGGTTGAGCGGGTTAAGCAAGGTTGTCGGTGCTTTTTCCGGGAGATTTTCGCACCGCGTCACCTGTTGCTGGGCGAACGCGCCCCTCGTCACGAGCGATAGTAGCAGCCCGGCGCCGAGCACGGAGACCGCCAGGAGGCGGTCGAGTCGTTGTTCACTCATCTTTCATCAGCGTTGCAAGTTCAACGCGCGCCGCGCGCATGGCGGGTAACAGGCTTGCCATTGTACCGAGTGCGAGCAGGCTCGCACACACCACGAGCAGCCATGCTGGATCGAGAATCGAGACCCGGAACAGCAGTGGCTCCAGCAGCCGGCCAGCGGAGACGATCACCGCGAGGCCAACGAGCACGCCGAGAGCGCTGAGACGCTCTCCTTCCTGCAAGCTGAGACGGAGCAGATGCGCCTTGCCTGCGCCGAGGGCGGCCCGAATTCCGAATTCCTTTCTCCGCTGTCGCGCCCGGAACGCCAGGAGGCTATACAGTCCGATCGCCGCGACGGTTAGAGCGAGCAAGGCGAACGTTCCGAGGACGGTGGTCCCAATGCTCCAGGAGCGTGCCTGGGGGTCGACTATCGTCCGCATCGGCTTCACCCGCATGAAGCGCACGCTCGGATCTATATGGGCCAACGCATGTTGAACCCTTCCTGAGAGAGCGTCCGCCCGTTCGGCGGTCCGGACGATCAGGAGGGCCGATCCGGACGGCAGGCTATGCTGACGCCACGGCACATAGTACTGCATCGTCTCGCCTTCAACCAGATGGAGGCGGCGCACATTCGTTACGATTCCAATCACCTCCGTGCACTTGGAGTCGAATCCGATGAGCAAGCACCGCCCCACGGGATCGCGACCCGGCCAGAGGAGGCGAGCCATCGTCTGGTTGACGACCGCTACGGGCCGGTCCTGGGGGCCATCCGTCGGCGCGAAGTTTCGGCCGCGAACGAGCCGCATGCCCATTGTCGAGAAGAATCGCTCGTCCACACCGTAGATGTATGGACCGCCGGTGGGCAAATTCGGGATCGAGGGGACGTCCGGCGCCCGCAGAGCGACGGAGGAGGCACTGATGAACGGTGCTCCGAATGCGACCGCGGAGCTCACGACCCCTTGCACGGTCCGTAGGCGCTCGGTGGCCCGCAGGAGGAGGCGATCGCGCTGCGCGTCGGGTGGCGTCTCGGAGAAGTCCGGCTCGACCACCATCACCGAATCGACGGCGACGCCGAGGTCCAACCGATTGACCTCTCGCAGGCTACGCGCAAACGAAGCCGCGCACGCGACTAGGACGAGCGAAAGCGCGATCTGCAGCATGACCAGCATATCAGCAGTTCGCGAGCGCGCCGTTGAGGCCGTATTCGCGCCGGACTTGAGCCTTGTGGCGATGTCGATGCGACGGGATTGCATCGCGGGACCGAACCCGGCGGCGAGTCCGCAAATCAGGGACAGGACGCCAAGGAAGAGGAGCGTGCGCCGACCGCCAGCAATGGCGGACCAATCGAGCCCCGGGAGGAGACGAGCGGATACGAGCGGGCCTGCCCACATTAGGAGGCCACCGGCCAACACACCGCCTAGTAGCGCGAGCACCAACGCCTCCAGCAGCGGCTGGAACCAGCTCATCCATCCAGGGGACCCGAGAGCCTGCTGCAAGGCCATATCGCGCTGACGGCGCAGCAGGCGCGCCAGGAGGAGGTTCACGACGTTGCTGCACGCCACGAGGAGGACGATCAGCGATACCCCGCCGATCCACTGTGCGACCCGCGCCTCCGGCGGCGCCAACGGGCTGCGCGCAGGGATCAGGGAGGCGAGGATGACACGAGCCTGCGGGTCATAATCATTGTAGGCGATCTCCTCCGATCGACTCTGGCGGTGCACGAGGGTTGCCTGGGCCTCGGCTGCCCGGACGGAAATACCATCACGAAGGCGGGCGACCACCTCCAGCCAGTACCATGCACGGCCCGTGGCCCACCCACTGCTCTCCGTCGCGTCGGCAACCGACGTCAGCGGCAGCCACACATCGGCCGTCTCAAGCCCGACACCGGAAAATCCGCGGGGAGCCACACCAACGATGGTGAAGTGGCCAAAGCCAAAGTCGAGTGTCTGGCCAAGGGCCGACCGCTCCCCGCCGTACCGGCTGCGCCACAGGCGCTCGCTGATCACGGCCGGCATTGCCTCTCCGGCCTTTGCCTCGGCCTCATCAAACAAGCGTCCGAGATGCGGCCGGACACCCAGTAGCGCAAAGAAGTTGCCCGTCACGAGCTGACAGTTGACTTCCTGCGCCTGCGATCCTCGCCCCACGACCAGACGGCGGTGTGCGAGCGCGGCCACCCCGGCGAATGCCGGGGCGCGCTGGAGGTCAGAGTAGTCGGGGAACGAAAGCTCGGCTCCCTTCACTCGGGTGCCGAGGATCGGGATCCAGCGATCCACGACGACCTGCCGCAACCGTGCGGGATCGTCGATATGGGCCGGCGGTCTGAAGAGAAGCCGGTCCAGGATGCCGAACATAATGGCGTTCGCCCCGATACCGAGGGCGAATGTTGCGGCAACCCCGAGGCTGAAGGCAGGTGCGCGGGCAAGGCGGCGAATCGCGCGCCGGAGTTCGGTCTGAATGACGCGCGGAGCGACCCGCCAGGAGCCGACAATCTCGCCGTCCTCCGCTTGAGCGCCGCGTTGCTGCGGCATGCCTTGGATTCCGCGTCCGCCCCCCGAAGTTCCTGGGGTTCGCCAGTCCTGACGGCCGCTGCTCATGGCTGGTCTCGATGGGCGGGATCCGAGCCGTGCCCGATGGTTACCCGCAGTTTGACCGCTGTCGATGGCCCGAGCGGACCAGCGCGGTACGACGCCAGGATGCCTCCGTCCGCCGTCATGCCCCACGGCTCGTACGCCCGTGCTACTTGGGTTCGGCCAACGAGGTGACCGTCGGGACCGTAAACCTCCCAAATCGACACTCCGTCCTCGTCCTTGGCGATAACGTTCAGCACGGAGCCATCTTCGAGGCGGAAGATGCCGCGAGATTGCGGAAAGTCCCACCGGAAGCGCCGCTTTGAGCCTTCGCGGATGACGAATTCGTCTCCGACGCGCGGGAGGAGCACTGAGTCGGCGGCGATGACGTGGAGAAGCTGGCCGGCGGGCGTGAAGGCGACGATGCGATGTGGCGCCGCTTGGGAGAAGAGGATTTCCCCGCCTGGGGCGATCGTGATCGGGCCGCCAGCCGTATAGAGCGCCACTTGCGCTGGCCGGAGAGTAGCGACCGGCTGCCAGCTCCCGGCGAGGCTCCCGTCTGGTGCGAAGCGATGTATGGCGAGCGCCTCCCCGCGGATGCCTCCAGTCAGGAGGAATGCGCCGTCCGGTAATACCGCGAAGCCTTTCGGATTAACCACCGGCTTCTCAAGCTGCACCTTCCTAAGGTACTCGCCTTTCGGGCCGAAGAGTTCGACGCTGAACCGACCGATGTCGAAGATCGCGACTCCTCCGCCGGGTGTTCGCGCAATCTGAGCCGGGGCCATGACGATGGAATCTCGCTCCGCCCTCCTGTACCTCACGCGCGCCGAGCTGCCATCCGCCGCGACCTCGATGATGGCGCTATCCAACGGAGCGGATAGCCAGATTCGGCCGTCAGGTAGTGCCGCCATGCCCGTTACGATCCGGATCGGTCGGCCGGACCCAATGCTCCGGACCGACCACTCCTCTCGAACAGCAACTTGTTGCGCGCCAGCCGGTAAGGACCACAGGAGGCCCCAGAGAGCCATCCATGCCGAGAGCCTTGATCGAAGCATGTGATTCTCCTTCGGTCGCCAACCGGGGGACGAGGATTACCGCAGGCGTCTACGGCATGCGATTACAGATCGGTTGCGGCCCGCGCGTACTGTGAGCGGGCCCGCAGGGCCGCCACTACCTTCGCGTAGGTGTAGCGCGAGCGGTCGACATCGGCGTTGATGTCGAGCATCTGAAGCGTTCCATCTGGCCGCGCCTTTGCCAGCACCACCAGCTCGCCGATGCAGTTCCAGGCGGCGTACCGTCCATCGCCCACGGGTGCAGCCATGATGCTCCCCTCTTCGGTCTGCAGTTGACGGAAGTCCGCGCTGGCGAGCTTCATGTCCTTCTGCATCTCGTTTACGCCGACGACACAGATTCCGTCCAGTTCACAGCCGTTCGTCGCGCTGACGGTGCACGTCGCACCGCCGTAGAAGCACACGTTGCCGCAGAGCCACTGCGACGCGCAGCAGGGGCACCCGTCTTGCGCGGCGGCGGGAGCCGGCCTCCCAAGCAGGACGGCACTGACCAGCAGTCCAAGTGCGATTGGGGCCCACCTGGTGTTGTGGATCACGGTAGCCTCCATCGGATGGGTGGTGAAGCGGTTCCGTCCTCCGGCTGGCACGGGAGTAGCAGCGTTGCTCCGTCGAGCCACGAAACATGCGACAGACGGTCTTGTCAAGAGTACAAACGCAGATGGAATAACGACAATTAGTTATGTAACCGTTCAGCCCCGCGGGGCACGGCCGGGGCTGCGCGTCGTGGCGCGGCGAATGCGGGGAAGTGGCTGCCCATGAGCGTTGTCGAGCAGCTCGCAGCGGCCGGCGAGGTCCTCTCGCCGGCGGTCCGTGCGGCCCTGGTCGCGCTCGAGGCCCGGGTCCGT
>JADGGM010000229.1 GCA_019689955.1 Gemmatimonadaceae bacterium | reverse complement strand
AGGTACACCATGGTCAGCCCCGTCGCCCAGTACATCAGGTCCTCGAAGTCGGGCTGGGTCGTCTCGCGCGGCGTGCGCAACGGAGCGCGCGCGTCGGTGGGGACGAGCTCGACCCACCCCTCCCAGCGCCCGTCGGGCATCAACTGCCCGCACGCGCGCGCGAAAAATGTGCGGCCATCGCGCCCCACGATCGGCGTATCGAACTGGACGAGCACCTCGGACACCGGCACCTCGCGTCGGACGGAAGCAGATTCGCGACCGGATGCATGGCGCCTGCAACTTGGCGGCCACGGTGTGCCCCGAGAGGAAAGAGGGGGAACGGCGCGTTAGTTTTCGTGACGCCCCGCGCCTCCGCGGAACCCCACGAGACCGTGCGGAGCTCGACGGGAACATCGTGGGGCCCATCGAGGTGATCGCCGAGTTTCGCCGCTGACGCAGCGGAGCCGCGTTCGTGCACGACGGCGCGACGGCGGGGGGTTACCTTGGGCGTCTCACCACACCTTCACGAGGATCGAGCCCATGTCTCAGCCCCCCTGCAGCGCGCCGAAGATCATCTGCGGATCGATTACATTGAGATACCCGTGACCGATGTCGGCGCTGCGAAGCGGTTCTACGGCGCCGTCTTCGGGTGGCAGTTCGAGGACTACGGTCCCGCGTACGCCAGCTTCCACGACGGGCGCCTGGCCGGCGGCTTCACCCAAACGGATGCCGTACGCCGAGGCGGTCCGCTCGTCGTGATCTTCTCGACCGATCTCGCGGCCACCGAGCAGGCCGTGCGCGCGGCGGGAGGGGCGATCGTGCGCGAGACGTTCTCCTTCCCCGGCGGGCGGCGCTTCCACTTCGCCGATCCGAGCGGGAACGAGCTGGCGGTGTAGTCGGACCGGTGACGGCGGAGTGACGGCGCCGGCGACACCATCCACCGCTCACGGGGTAACACTCCACCACGCTCGGCTGTCAACCCACGACGTCCGACTCTCGGAGCTCCATTCGCATGCGCATTGTTCGCCTCGCGCCGTCCGCTCGCTCGCTCCTTTCCCTTCCCATCGCCTCGCTCGCGCTGCTCGCGGCCTGCAACGACTCCGTTCCAACCGGCGGCGGCCCCTCCACCGCCACGACGCACGTGCGGGTCGTCCAGGCCATCCCGGACGCCCCGGCGCTCGACCTCCTGGTGAGCGACACGGTCGCCTTCTCGGGGCTCACCTTCGACACGGTCACGGACTACGCCACGCTCGGCGCCGACTCGGACACCGTCGTCATCCGGCGGTCGAGCGATCAGCAGGCCGTGCTCCAGACGGGGTTCACGCTCGGCTCGGGGGTGTTCTACACGCTCGTCCTGTACAACCCCCTCGCCGACCCGCACGCGAAGCTCTTCCTCGATGACACCACCACGCCCCCCAACGGGAACGCGAAGCTCCGGGTGATCCATCTCGCGCCGAGCATGGGGATCGTGGACCTGTATCTGAGCGCGCCCGGCACCGACATCACGGCGCAGTCGCCGATCCGCACCGGGATCACCTTTCCCTTCGCCTCGGTCTACCTCCCGGTCATCGCCGGGACGTACGACATTCGCTTCACCGAGACGGGCACCAAGAACATCGTGCTCGACATGGGGAACGTCACGCTCGGCAACGGCCAGAATCGCACGATCGCGCTCCTCGACCACGCGGGGCTCGGCCTTCCCATCAGCGCCGTGGTCCTGAAGGACCGCAACTGACCGAGCAGTTCCGACGCACCGCGGCCGGAGTGGATGGCGGCACGCGCCGTCCGCTCCGGCCGCGTCGTGCGTCGTGAGGGTATTTTCATCGCGCGGAGGGCGCGGAACGTCTTGTGTCCTCCCATCCCCGTATCGATAATGGGGCCGTCCACCCTGCATGCGCACCACTCTCCGAGCCTGGGAGATCATGGAACGCAACGCGACGGAACGGCCACACGCCCCTCCCCTCCGCGAGCGCCTCGTGCAGATCGCCCCGCGCCGCACGGTGTACGACGTGTGCATCGTCGGCTCGGGCGCCGGGGGCGGGATGGCCGCGTACATGCTCACGCGCAGCGGCGCGAACGTCGTGATGCTGGAGGCCGGCCCGATGTGGGACCCGGCGAAGGACGGCGCGATGCTGCGCTGGTCGTACGACTCGCCGCGCCGCGGCGCCTCCACGCGCGACCGACCGTTCGGCGAGTTCGACGGGTGCCTCGGCGGGTGGGAGATCGACGGCGAGCCGTACACCACCGCGCCGGGCTCGCGCTTCGACTGGTGGCGCGCCCGCATGCTCGGCGGACGCACGAACCACTGGGGGCGCATCTCCCTCCGCTTCGGCCCCGATGACTTCCGCCGCAAGTCGCTCGACGGCCTGGGCGACGACTGGCCCATCACCTACGAGGACCTCGCGCCGTACTACGACGCGGTCGACCGCCTCGTGGGGGTGTTCGGGAGCCGCGAGGGGCTCCGGAATCACCCGGACGGGATCTTCCTCCCCCCGCCCAAGCCGCGCTGCTACGAGTACCTGATCAAGGAGGCGTGCGGGCGGCTGGGGATCACCTGCATCCCGTCCCGCCTCTCGATCCTCACGCGACCGCACAACGGCCGCCCGGCGTGCCACTACTGCGGCCAGTGCAACCGCGGGTGCGCGATCAACGCGAACTTCTCGAGCACCGGGGTGCTCATCCCGCCGGCGCTCGCCACGGGGAAGCTCACGATCATCGCCAACGCCATGGCGCGCGAGGTGACGACCGACCGCGCCGGGCTCGCGACCGGCGTGTCGTACGTGGACAAGCGCACCGGCACGGACGAGCACGTGCGCGCGCGCATCGTGGTCCTCGCCGCGAGCGCGTGCGAGTCGGCGCGACTCCTCCTCAACTCGCGCTCCTCGCGCTTCCCGCAGGGGCTCGCGAACTCGAGCGGCGTGGTGGGGAAGTACCTCACCGACACCACCGGCACCGACGTGAGCGGGTTCATCCCGCGCATGGTCGACCACGTGCCGCACAACGAGGACGGCGTCGGGGGCGCGCACATCTACATGCCGTGGTGGCTCGACAACCGGACGCTCGATTTCCCGCGCGGCTACCACATCGAGGTCTGGGGCGGGCTCGACATGCCGTCGTACGGCACGCTCGGCGGGATCGAGCACTACCCGGGCGGGGGCGGCTACGGCGTGGCGCTCAAGCGGGACTACCGCCGCTACTACGGCGCGACGATCGGCTTCTCCGGGCGCGGCGAGATGATCCCCAACGAGGACTCGTACTGCGAGATCGACCCGGTGACCGTCGACCGGTGGGGGATCCCGGTGCTCCGCTTCCACTGGCGGTGGAGCGACCACGAGCTCAAGCAGGTGAAGCACATGCAGGAGACGTTCCGCGCGCTCATCGCGGAGATGGGGGGCGAGGTCTTCTCCCCCATGCCCTCGGCCGCCGAGGGGTACGGCATCGCGCCCGGCGGACGCATCATCCACGAGCTGGGCACCATCCGCATGGGGAACGACCCGCGCACCTCCGCGCTCAACGCGCACTGCCAGGCGCACGACGTGAAGAACCTGTTCGTCGCCGACGGCGGGCCGTTCGTGTCGCAGGCGGACAAGAATCCCACGTGGACCATCCTCGCGCTCGCGATGCGCACGAGCGCGTACATCGCGGACCAGCGCGCGAAGGGGGCGCTATGAGCGACGTGACCCGCCGCGAGGCCGTGGGGCTCCTCGCGCTCCTCCCGCTGGCGTCGGCGCTGGGCTGCGACCGCGTGGCCACGGAGCGCGCGGCGCGCCACGCCGAGCAGGCCGTGGCCGCGAAAGGCGCGGGGCGCGCCGCGGCGCCGCAGTTCTTCACCGCGCACGAGTGGGAGACGGTGCACGTGCTCGCGGACCTCATCATCCCGCGCGACGAGCGCTCGGGGAGCGCCACGGACGCCGGGGTCCCCGAGTTCATCGATTTCATGATGATCGACCGGCCCCACGAGCAGACGGCGATGCGCGGCGGGCTCGCCTGGCTCGATGCGGAATGCGAGCGCCGCTTCGGCAAACCGTTCGTCGCGTGCGCGACGGCGGAGCAGACGAGCCTCCTGGACGACATCGCCTGGCCTGCGCGCGCGAAGCCCGGGTTGGGGCACGGTGTCGCGTTCTTCACCCGCTTCCGCGATCTCACCGCGTTCGGCTTCTGGTCGAGCCGGATGGGGATCGCGGACCTGCAGTACGAGGGAAACCGGTTCGTCCCGGCATGGACGGGCTGCCCGGAGGCAGCCATGCGAAAGCTCGGAGTCCAGGACACGTGAGGATCGACGCATGACTCGGCGCCTTGGCATCGGTCTCATCGGCAGCGGCTTCAACGCGCGATTCCACCTGCGCGCGTTCACCGGCGTGCGCGACGCGGACGTGCTCGGCGTGTGGAGCCCGCACGCGAAACGCGCCCAGGAGGCGGCAGCGCTGGCGCGCCAGCTCGGCGTGGGCGACGCGGTCCCCGCGCGCTCGATCGCCGACCTCGTCGCCAACCCGGCGATCGATGCGATCTGGTTGTGCGGCCCCAACCACGCGCGCGTGGAGAACGTGGAGGCGATCGTCGATGCGCTCGAGCGCGGCGTGGGGACGCTCTCGGCGATCGCGTGCGAGAAGCCGCTGGCACGCAACGTGGCCGAGGCGAAGCGGATCACCGCGCTCGTCAAGCGCGCGGGGCTCGCGCACGGCTACCTCGAGAACCAGGTCTTCGCGCCGCAGGTGGAGCGCGGGCGCGCGATCCTCTGGACGCGCGGCGCGCGGCTCACCGGCCGCCCGTATCTCGCGCGCGCGGCCGAGGAGCACGCCGGGCCGCACGCGCCCTGGTTCTGGCAGGGGCGGCTGCAAGGAGGCGGGGTGTTGAACGACATGATGTGCCATTCCGCCCTCCTTGTCCGCCACCTGCTCACCGAGCCCGGCGCGCCGCGCAGCTCGCTCCGCCCGGTGAAGGTCACCGGCCACATCGCGAGCCTCAAGTGGACCCGCCCCGAGTACGCGAAGCGCCTCGCGCGCACGATGGGGCGCGACGTCGACTACACCGCGCACCCGGCCGAGGACTTCGCCAGCGTGATGATCGAGTTCGAGGACGAGCGCGGGACCCGCGTGCTCGGCGAGGCGACGACCTCGTGGAGCTATGTCGGCGCCGGGCTCCGGCTCTCGGCGGAGCTCCTCGGCCCCGAGTACTCCATGTCGTGGAATTCGCTCGACACCGGGCTCCAGCTCTTCTTCAGCCGCGCGGTGAAGGGGAAGGCGGGGGAGGATCTGGTCGAGAAGCAGAACGCCGAGATGGGACTCATGCCCGTCGTCGCGGCGGAGGCGGCGGCGTACGGCTACGAGGCCGAGGACCGCCATTTCGTGCGCGCCTTCCTCGGGCATGAGCCGCCGCAGCTCACGTTCGACGACGGCGTCGAGGTCGTCCAGCTCTTGATGGCAGCCTACATGAGCGCCGAGCAGGAGCGCACGGTGAAGTTCCCTCCGCGCGGGCTGGAGACGTTCACGCCGGCCGTCGCGCGGGGGGCGTGGACGCCGTGAGGCGCACGCACGCCTCTCCCCCCCCGCCCCCTCCGCTCACCTCGCCGCAGACACTCTCCTCGGAGCAGATCATGCCCCGTCCGTCCGTGTCGCGCCACCGCGTCTCCGTCGCCACCGCGATCGCGGCGATCGCGCTTGCCATCCCCGCGATCGCCGGCGCGCAGTCGTCCTCGCACTTTCACCATCTCCCGGCTCGGCCGGAGACTGTCGCGTGGGGGTACTACAGCGCCACCGCGAAGCCGGTGCTCCGCGTGGCATCCGGGGACACGGTGGAGGTGGAGA
>JADGGM010000228.1 GCA_019689955.1 Gemmatimonadaceae bacterium | reverse complement strand
TCGCACTCGGCGCGCGAGAGGAAGCGCCGCGAGTCGTCGGCGATCAGTCGGCGTGGTCCGGTGCTCATGCTTTCCTCGTCACATCGATGAGCGTGACATCCTTGAACACCCCCGGGACCGCGCCGACGCTAAACGACGTGGTCTGCGTCGGCTCGCCCTTGGGCTCGGAGCCGCCGACCCACGCGAGGCTGCGCGGGCCGCCGAGGGCGGTGAGGTTCTTCCACAGCTCGGGGGCGCGGAAGAGAATGCCCGCGGCCCGGAGCATGGCGACGCGTTTTCCCTTCTTGATCTCGTAGAAGCGCGAGGTGTACCCCGTCCCGTTGAGGTGCTGGAAGTCCATGTCGACCCGCAGCGCCTTCACGGCGATGCCGTCGGCGACGCCGGCCACGAGGTCGTCGAAGTCGAGCGCCTCACGCCCCGGGGTGAGCGTGAGGTTGGGCATGTGCTGCATCGCCGCCTCCAGGGCGGACGGCGCATCGGCGCAGCCGTGCGAGCGGGCCGGGCGGCCGCGCTTCGCGTACCACGGCGCGAGCCACGCCGCCTGCTCGCGGGTAGTCTGGAAGTCGACAAGGATCCCCTGGTCGACGAGCGGGAAGTCGTCGGGGGCGATCCCCTCGTCATCCCACTTCACGGTCGCCGTGCCGGTCGGCTCGGAGCGATTGGCGACGACGGTGAGGATCGGCGCACCGATCCGGTAGCTGCCGAGCATGGCCAGAGGGTCGTTGAGGAAGCTCGTGCCGCCGGCGTTGGCCTCGTAGCCCAGCGCGCGGTCGATCTGCGTGGCGGATCCGATCGTGTTCGCGAGGAGGCCCGCCATGGAGGGCGCGTCGGCCACGAGGTCGTAGCGGCCGACGTCCACCGTCTTCTTCGGCAGCGCGAAGTCCTCCCGGAGCTCGGCGATCAGGCGCGGCACGGCCTCGCGGAGCGGCGCATCGAGCAGGTGCTCCCATCCGCGCGCCGCGGGGCGCAGCGCACCGACGCCGAGGGTGCCGCGCTGATGCCCCTGCTGGTAGTCGACGCTCATCGTGCCCTGCGTGCGGTAGAGCCGCTGCGCGAGGTAGCTCCCGGCGGTCGAGGCGAAGATCTTCTCCTGCTTGGTGAAGGTGCAGTCCAGGAAGGCCGAGGCGCCGGGGAAGAGGCTCGTGTAGATGACGAGGCTCTGCAGGTAGTCGAGCACCTCCTCGACCGGCACGGTGAACGGGTCGATGCGGACCGGGGTCTGCCACTGTCCGTCGCGCACCACCGGTGCGGGGCCGAGGTCCACCGTGCGCGGCTTGCCGAGCGCGTTCGTGCTCGCCTGGCCCACCGCTTCGCGCCCCAGGCGCGCGACCTCGTCCGGGCTCCAGATCGCGCTCGACGCGAAGCCCCAGTAGCCCGAGACGAGCGCGCGCACCCCCACGGCGAGTGACTCCGTGTTGCCGATCGAGCTCTTGCTGTTGATGCCGCGGACCCACGTGTGGGTGAGGCGGACGTCGGCGTACGCCGCGCCGGCGGCGCGTGCCGCATCGAGCGCGCGGAGCGCCAACTCTTTCACGCGCGGGTCGTCCAGCGGCGGCACCGGTTCGGCGGAACGTCCCAGGCGCACGAGGAGCGGGGGCGGAGCGACGGCGCCGACGGCGGCGACCGCGCCAGCCTTCAGGAAATCACGACGGTTGAGCGACATCGACAGGCGACTGGAGGAAGAAGGGACCGCGCCCGGCCGGCCTCCTCGGAAGCCAGCCGCGCGGCGGACGGTGAGCCTCAGCGCGCCGCAACCGTGCGCGAGCTCGTCGCGCTCTCGTCGACGACGATGACCTGCGAGTGGATCGCCGGCTGGAGCGTGCTGTGGTACGGGAACGTTCCGGGCGTGTTGAAGAGCCGCGAGCGGAACACGTCGGTGAACGTGACCGAATCGGTCCCGAACGTGGTCACGTTCCCCGAGCCACAGAAGCAGAGAAACGGATCGAGGTCGACGTGGGTGGGATCGTCGAACACCAAGTCGAGCGGCGCCAGGTTGCCGTCCGCGCCCAGGGTTGCGTCGATCCAGAGCACGATCCCCCCTCGGGCGATCGTGATGTTGGTGGGGAGCGGCTCGCACGTGGGTTGGGTGACCGGGTTGCAAACGAAGAACTGGTAGAACACCGGCCAGCCGATGGTGAACGGGAGCGAGTCCGATTTCGTGACGCCGTACGCCGTCGTCGTCGCGTAGATGGTGAACCGGCCCGGACGAACGCCGGTCACGGCCCCGAGCGGCGTGACGGTACCGATGGTCGGATCGGAGGAACGGAAGTCGGTGATCAGCCCGGAGATCGGCGTCCCATTCGTGTCGCGCGCGACGACGGTCAGGTTCTTCGTGAGGCCGAAAATCGGGCTTCCGCCCATCGCCCACTTGGCCGAGTCTCCCGGCGGGGGCTGGATGGAGAGCGACGCGAGTCTGGGCGGCGCCGCCAGCGTGGTGACTTTGATGGTCGCGGTATCGGCGTGCGTGAGCCCGTCGGCGGTGAGCGACGCGACGACCTGGATCGCGCTCCCCGCCGCGATCGCCCTGACCACCCCGTCCGGCGTCACCTGCACGTGCCCCAGATCCGTGGACCGGAAGGTGGGCGCCGGGAGTCCCGCGATCGGGTTCCCCGCCGCATCGCGCGGGGTGGCGGTGAGGGTGATCGTGTCGTACGGCGCCACGGTCGACAGGTTGATGCGTCGATGGTCGAGGGTCAGGGACCAGAAGAGCGCGCCATCATGAGTCGGCGCCGGTGGAGAGAGCGTGTCGTCAGCACATCCGGCGGCCGCGAGCGACACCAACAGCGCAGCCACGCCGCGCCGCACGCGAGGCTCGAGGAATCGCATGGTCAGGTCTCTTCGCGAGGGATGGGAGAGGACGGTGTCATGCGCCACGGTTGATGCACCCCGTGAACTTCGGGTTCGAGGCGCGTTCGACCGCGGGGATCGGCAGCGTGAAGGTCGGGCCGTACGTCCCCGCGCCTCCGCGATACCCGCCGACCGGATAGACGGTGTCGGGATCGCGCCCGTACTGCCGGATGAGGCGGCGCATGTCGCCCTGCCGATGGCCGGTGAGGAAGAGCCAGAACGCGCGCTCGCGGAAGAGGAGATTCACGCGCGCGTCCGGCGTGCCGGGATCGCGTAGCGGCCCGAGCCCGGCCACGCCCCCCGTGCCGGCCACCCAGAGCGTATCGTAGCGGTACGTCGTGTCGATCTGCGGCGTGCCCCCCACGACCGTCGTGTCCACGCGAGCGACGACCGTGTCCACGCCGGTGAACGCGCCCGTCGTGCGCAGGGTGTTGAGCGTGGTGAGCCAGTCGCCCGCCGCGGCACCATTGAGCTGTGCTTCCGCCTCGATGAGCCGGGCCTCGATCGCATCGGCGAGCACGATCGGCGAGCTGCCGAGGTTGTTGTACTTCTTCGCGACGTACATCGGCTCACCGTATTGATTGACCGTCTGCTTGATGGTGGCCGTGCGCGGGTCGCCGCTCGACCGGTAATCGAGCCCATTCACCCCCTCCGTGTCGGAGACGGTGAACGACGGCTGCCCGGTGGATGGGATGTACGCGAAGTTGGTCGCGATTCCGCCATCGACGGACGCGGGGGCGTAGATGAGCTGGTACGAGAAGCCATCCGGCACCTGCGCAGCGAGGGCGGCCGCAGCGGCGTACTCGCCGCGCGCGAGAAGTGCGCGCGCCTTCCCCACGCGGGCCAGGTTCAGGATCCGCGCGCTGTCCGCGGAGAGCGCGATCGCCGAATCGAGCAGCGCGGCCGCGCGGGCGTAGACCTCGAGGGTGGGCGTGCCATCCTCGAGCGTGAAGTCGCCGTTGTAGTCGATCGTGCTGAGCGGGATCCCTGAGCAGTACAGGTCCGCGAGAAGGATCTCCACGTACCCTTCGACGGCGTACATGTGGCCGATGAGCGCCGGCGAGGTGTTCGGCGAGAAGTCGCGCAGGAGCCCGATCGACTGGCCCGCCTGATTGCGCACCTCTTGCAGATTCGAGTAGACCGCGCGGTAGAGCTCCGGGCGTCCGAGGCTCGACTCGATATCCCGGTCCGTGTACTCCGGCATGTTGTGACTGTCGACGACCATTGCCGGATCGGTCACGCCGGCGGGGGCGCCGTAGAACGGCGACCGGAGCTCATCGCTGACGAGCCCGGAGGTGAGTACCGCGTCGCTCACGAAGCGGCGGAGCTCCACGAGCGTCCCGCGGTACGCGTTCAGCGCCCCCTCGGGCGTGCGCGTCGCCGCGGGGTCAGGGACGTTCGGCGGGAGCTGTCCGTTGCCCAGGACGCGGTCCGGCGCGCAGGCGGCGAGCGTGGTCACCGCCGCCAGGAGCGCGACGACACCCAGGGTCCGTGCGGGACGCCGCCAGTCAAACGTGCACATCGTCATCGATCGTCCTCACGGCTAGTAGGAGGCGCTCAGGCGAATCTGCCAGGTGCGCGGCATGGGGAGCTGTCCCGTGTCGGCCGTGGCATTGCCCGTGGTGTAGGCGTTCACGCTCGGGTCCTTCCCGTTGTACTTGGAGTACAGCCCGAGATTCGTGCCGCGCACGGCGAGCGACAGTGCTCGCGCCCCCACGCGGTTCGCGATCGAGGTGGGGAGGGCGAAGGCCACGGACAGCGAGTTGAAACGCAGCGTCGAGATGGTCTGGATCAACCCGTACTGCGTCGTGCTGAGGGCGACGACCGCCGCCTGCTCGCCGAGGGGGGCAGTCGGATCGTTGGCCGCGCGCGCGAAGGCCTTGTTGGTCAGGATGGTGTTGTTGATCTGCGTCAGCCCGTCCTGGTAGTCGAAGCCGGCATCGACCGTGATCGCGTGCCGGAACAGCGCGACGGACGTGTGGATCGAGGCTTCGTAGTTCGGGATCGACTGGCCGAGGAAGATCGCGCTGTCCCCCACCTGATACTCGCCGGCATCGATGATCCCGTTACCGTTCGCGTCGGCGAACCCGACGATCGGGCGGGCCCACACACCGAACAGCGGATACCCGGCCTGGACACGCCCCGATCCGAGGACATCGAACGGCCTGACCCCGGGCCCGAGCGAGAGCACGCGGTTCCGATTCCGGGAGAGGTTGAGCTGCGCGCTCCACGACACGAGATCGCTGCGCAGGAGGTCCGTCGCCAGCGTCAGCTCGATCCCCGTGTTGCGGATCGTGCCGACGTTCATCGTGATGTCGAAGATGCGGTTCCCGTACAGCGAGGGCGGTACGGGGACGCGCATGAGCGCGTCGTAGCGCATCTTGCGGTACCCGCTGAATCCGACGGAGAGGCGGCTGTCCCAGACGTCGGCGTCGAAGCCGCCCTCCCACTCGGTCGAGCGCTCGGGGCGGATGTTGGTGTTGCCGAGCGAGGTGAGGAGCGTGGTGTTCACGGTCTGCCCATCGAGCCAGTGCGGATCCTGCTCGTAGAGGCGCAGCCGGTCGGTCGGCCCCGGCTGCACGCCGGCGCGGCCGTACGCCCCGCGCAGGCGGAGCGTGTTGACGAGCGTCTTGAAGGGAAACCACGGCTCGTCCGAGATGAGCCACGACAAGTTGAGCTTCGGGAACCCGGCGAACGAGACGTGCGACCCGTAGGTGTTCCCGCCATCGATGCGCACGCCCCCGGAGAGCCAGAAGCGCTTGTGCGAGATCGACGGCTCCACGTACCAGCCGAAGGTGGTCTCATCGGCCTTCCGCTCGCTCGACACCACCAGCGCGGCCCCGTCGATGGACGTCTGGCCGGGCGCGAGCCCCGAGGCGCGGGTCATGATGTCGCCGATGGTCGTCTGGGTGTAGTTCGCCCCCACCGAGGTGTTGA
>JADGGM010000227.1 GCA_019689955.1 Gemmatimonadaceae bacterium | reverse complement strand
CCCCTCAGCGCCCTCCCGGACCGCCGCTCGCTCCCTCTCGGCTCGCGAGACGGGTAACTTTGCGTGCATGGCCCCCTCCCCCACCTTGTCCGCCAACCCGGCCAGGTCGTTCGAGCTCGAGCTCGACGTCATCGTCATCGGAGCAGGTCACGCCGGCACCGAGGCGGCGGTGGCGGCGGCACGCCTGGGGGCGCGCGTAGGGCTCATCACGAGCGCGCTCGAGACCATCGGGCAGATGTCGTGCAACCCGGCGATCGGCGGCGTGGCCAAAGGGACGGTCGCCCGCGAGGTCGACGCGCTCGGGGGAATCATGGGACGCGCCACCGATCTCGCGACCCTCCAGTTCCGGATGCTGAACCGGAGCAAGGGACCGGCCGTGTGGGCCCCGCGCGCGCAGTGCGACCGCGGGCTCTATCGGCGCGCGGTTCGCTCACTCCTCGAGCAACACCCCACGCTCCACACGATCCAGGGCACCGTCGCCCGACTCCTGCTCGACGAGCGCGGATCGCGCGTGCTCGGCGTCGAGACGCTCGAGGGGCGCCGCTTCGGCGCCCGTGCCGTGGTGATCACCACCGGCACGTTCCTGCGCGGACGCATTCACATCGGCACCGATCGCCAGATCGCCGGCGGCCGAGCAGGGGATCCCCCCGCCGTGCACCTCGCCGAGCAGTTGGAGCAGCTCGGGCTCTCCCCCGCGCGATTCAAGACAGGAACCCCGCCGCGCATCGACGGGCGCTCCGTCGACTACACCAAGCTCCAACGCCAGGAGAGCGAGATCGAGGTGTTCGATTTCTCCTGGTCGCACTTCTGGCCCACGCCGCGCACCCACGGCGGCCGGCATCGGCACCCCGAGCAGCTCCCCTGCTGGATCACCTTCGCCGGGCCGGAGGTCAAGCGGATCATCGCCGAGAACCTCGGCAAGTCGGCCATGTACGGCGGCGCGATCGCGGGGCGCGGGCCGCGATACTGCCCGAGCGTCGAGGACAAGATCGTGAAGTTCCCCGACGTGGAGCGCCACCAGATCTTCCTCGAGCCCGAGGGGCACGACACCGCGGAGCTGTACGTGAACGGGCTCTCCACCTCGCTCCCCGCGGAAGTCCAGTTGGAGATGCTCCGCGCCATCCCCGGGCTGGAGCACGTCCGCATGACGCGCGCGGGGTACGCGATCGAGTACGACTACTATCCCCCCACGCAGCTCGACGCGACGCTCCAGCTCAAGAGCCTCGCGGGCCTCTTCCTGGCCGGCCAGATCAACGGCACCACCGGCTACGAGGAGGCCGCGGGGCAGGGAGTCATCGCGGGGATCAACGCCGGATTACTCGTGCGTGGTGACGCGCCGCTCATCCTCGGCCGCGAGACGTCCTACATCGGCGTCCTGGTCGACGATCTCGTGACCCGTGGTGTCGACGAGCCGTATCGTCTCTTCACCTCGCGCTCCGAGTTCCGCTTGACCGTGCGGCAGGACAACGCCCTCGCGCGCCTCGCTCCACTCGCGAGCGCGCTCGGCATGTTCACCGACGCCGAGCGCGCGATCATCGATCGCCGCCTCGCGGACCAGGCGCGCGCGATCGAGCTGGCGGAGCAGACGAGCATCCGCCCCGAGCAAGCCGCGCCGGTGCTCGACGCTGCCGGGAGCGCGCCGCTCGCGCACGCCGTGAAGATCGTGGAGATCGCTCGGCGACACGGGATCTCGCTGGCCGACCTCTTTCGCGCCGCCGGCGTGGGGGAGGAGCTCGCGCCGGAGGCGATCATCACCGCCGAGCTGGAGATCAAGTACGCGGGCTACTTCGAGCGTGAGCGCACCCAGGCCGAGAAGATGCGACGCATGGGCGACGTGGCGCTCCCGCCTGGCCTGGCATACGCCGAGATGCGCTCGTTGTCGTTCGAAGCGCGCCAGAAGCTCGCCGCGATCCAACCCCGCACGCTGGCCCAAGCCTCGCGGATCCCCGGCGTGAGCCCGAGCGACCTGCAGAACCTGGTGCTCGAGATCGCCAAGCGAGAGCGTCAGGCGATCGCGTGACGCTTCGCTGTCGCTACGGTGCCAGCGTAGCGCCATCGCGCATGTGACCGGCACGGGAGCCGCGTGGTTCCACCGGTGCCAGCGTGTGCGCGCGGAGCGTCGGCCGACGTCATCCGAGTGTGCACGATCCTCAGGCCCCGGTTTAGTACCGTTTAGTTACTAAAGGCGTGCACACCCACTTCAGCTTGGAGATACGTATGATGCGCTACAGCCACTTGGTGATCTTGTCCTTCGCCGCCGCGCCGCTCGCGGCGCAGCAGGGCGGGGGAGCGATGCCGATGATGAACCGCCCTCCCGAGATTGTGACGAGTGCGCAGGGGGAGGCGCGCGTGACGCCCGACCGGGCGACGGTCTTCATCGGTGTCGAGACCCGCGCGGCGACGGCGGCGCAGGCCGGGGCCCAGAACGCCCGAAAGCAGGCTGCGGTGATCGACACGCTGCGGGCGCTGGGGATCGCGAAGGAGCAGATCTCGACCGTGGGCTACAACGTCTACCCGCAACAGAGCTTCCCGCAGCCGGGTGGGGACCAGACGCCGAAGATCGTGGGGTACAACGTGAGCAACACGGTTCGCGTGGAGGTCGGGAAGCTGGACCAGCTGGGGAAGCTGCTCGATGCGGCGCTGGCGAAGGGTGCGAATGCGATCAACTCGCTCGAGCTCTACGCGTCCAACCAGGACGACGCTCGCCGCGCCGCCTACGCGGAGGCCGTCGCGCGCGCCCGCGCTGATGCGGAAGCGCTCGCGCGCGCCGCCCACGGCCACCTGGGCGACCTCCTGGAGCTCTCGACCACCCCAACCGTTCAGCCCCCGCGCCCCTATCCCTTCGCCGCGATGGCGATGAAGAGTACTGCGGAGACGCCGATCAGCGCGGGTGAGCAGACCATCACTGTCAATGTAATGGCTCGTTGGTCATTCGTTGCTGACGCAAAATAGGCCACCTCAAGATCACTCGGCCACGGCGGTATCCACGGGACTACCGCCGTGGCCCAGTGCCTCCGCATGTTTATCGAGCCACTGCTCGAACTGAGCTCGTTTCCAACACGGCGGTAGATTGTCTCGGAAGAGCGGAATAGCGGCTCGGAGCTGGGAGCCGCGCAGGTGCCAGACGTAGTAGTGCCTACCGCCGTGGTTGTAGGGGCCGAACACCTTGCCGCCCAGCAACATCTCCAGCCGGCGAAGCGGCTCCGGATCGCGCGCATTGAGCTTGATCGAGAGCGCCGGCTGCTCGCGATCGGCCGTGAAGCTCCCTCCGCCCACCAGGAGGCCGATGACGAATCCCCGGTCGAAGTCGTCCATGGCGCGTAGTATAGCTCGCCGTTCCCCTGTGGAACAGTGTCACGTGAAACAGTTCGCTAGCCTCGCTCCTACGCCGGGTCTATATTCCCCCGGTCCCCCAACTCCCCCCAAGCAGAAGCGGTAGCACGTGGCCAGGGTTATTGCGATTGCCAACCAAAAGGGCGGCGTCGGGAAAACGACCACCGCCGTCAACCTCGCCGCAAGTCTCGCTGTGGCTGAACAGCGAACGCTGCTCATCGACGGCGATCCGCAGGGGAACGCGACGAGCGGTATTGGGCTGACGAGCGAACAGATCCAACGGACGGTCTACGACGCGCTCATCGGTGAGTGCTCGCTGAGCGAAGCGCTGGCTCGATCGGTCCAGTTCACCCACCTCGACGTGGCACCGGCGACGCCGGATCTCGCGGGTGCGGAGATCGAGCTGATCGAGCACCCGAGGCGCGAGCTCGCCATGCGCGACGCCATCGCCCCTCTCGCGGACCGATACGACTTCGTCCTCATCGACTGCCCGCCGTCGCTCGGGCTCATCACGGTGAACATGCTCGCGGCGGCGGATGCGATCCTCATCCCGCTCCAGTGCGAGTACTACGCGCTCGAGGGGCTCTCTCAGCTCCTCAACACGGTTCACATGATCCAGCGCGGGGTGAACGAGGCCCTCGCCATCGACGGCGTGCTCCTCACGATGTACGACGCCCGGCTCAACCTCTCGCGCCAGGTCGCCAGCGACGCCAGGGAGTACTTTGGGCCGAAGGTGTTCGAGACGATGGTGCCGAGGAATGTTCGTCTTGCCGAAGCACCGAGCTTCGGGAAGCCGATCATCCTCTACGATGTCGCTTCCGTGGGCGCCCAGGCGTACATGAGCGTTGCTCGGGAACTACTCGAGCGCGAGAAGGGGCGAGCGGGGCGGAGCTCCGCATCGCCCGACCTTGCCGCGGCCGATACTGCGGTACCCGCGCCAGTTCACACCGATACCGCCGCGTCCGAGCTCGGGATCCACGAGCCAGGTGCGCCCATGAACGCAACATCCTCCGGTGACTCGACCTCCTCAGCGCTCGTCCATTCGGAGCATCCGAATGCGGAGTAGCAGCTGCGCACGGCTCGAGCTCGCCTGTGCTACTCACAATCCCGATCGAGCCGAGTACGTCGTCGATGTCCACTGAAAAGCCCCGCCGGCTGGGCCGCGGACTCGAAGCCCTCATCGCGGCCAAGCCGTCGACAGCAGGACCTGGGCAGCCCGCCGAACGAGGTGGCGGGCTCGAGCGCATCCCCATAGGGCAGATCAGGCCCAACCCATATCAGCCCCGCCAGGAGTTCAAGCCCGAGGATCTGGCCGAGCTCGAGGCGAGCTTGCGGACCAGCGGCCTCCTGCAGCCCATCACCGTCCGGCGTGCCCCCACGGGGCAGGGGTACGAGCTGATTGCCGGGGAGCGCCGCCTGAGAGCCGCCACCAGGATCGGGTGGACCGACATACCCGCCGTTGTCAAGGACATCGACGACCGTACGCTGCTCACCCTCGCGTTGGTCGAGAACCTTCAGCGTGCGAACCTCAACCCGATCGAGGAAGCCGAAGGGTATCAGCGACTCATCGCCGAGTTCTCGCTGACCCAGCACGAAGTGGCCGAGCTCGTCGGCAAGGACCGCACGACAGTAGCTAACACGTTGCGGCTGTTGAACTTGCCTGCATCTGTCCGGCGCCTCGTGCAGGACGGCCAGCTCACCCTTGGGCATGCGCGGGCGTTGCTCGCGGTGGGGAACGAGATGCGGATCGTGGAGCTCGCGCGCGAGGTGGTGGCCAAGGGGCTCACGGTCCGAGACGTTGAGCGGCGAGCACGCGAGACGAACAGCAACAGCAAGGCGCCACCAAAGACACAGAATGCCCCAAGCAACCCTCAAACGAAGCGCATCGCGGACGAGCTTCGCAGGCACTTCCAGACCGACGTGACCATCTCACTCACCGGCGACAACCGCGGAGCCATCTCCATCGCCTTCTACTCCACGGATGATCTCGAGCGAGTCCTCGAGCTGATCCTCGGCCACAAACGGGAAGAGCTGTGAGCAAGGGGCCCCGCGAAAATCCGAGACGAAGCGGCTACGGCAACATCTACACGCCGCACGGTGGATCCATGATCATCCACGTGCAGCGCGAAAGCGGCCTCGCCAATCGCACGATTGTCCTCTCCCAACGCCAGGTCACACTGCTCCGCCGCGGCGCATTCGCCCTCGGCGCCGTCCTCACGATCGTCCTCCTGAGCTGGTTCTACCTCGCCGCGCAAGCCGCACGCGTCCCATTCCTCACGAAACGCATCCAACATCTGCAGCACGATGTCCGCCGCCTCGATACCCTCCAGGCCGCGCTCACCGAGCTCGAGGGGCGCTTCCAGCAAGTGCAGCGAATGCTCGGCGCCTCAGCCGTACCGACCATCGCCGGCGCCACCCCCCCCGCAACCGCCCCAGCGAAAAAAGCAGCCGACAGCTCCAGCACCCCCAGCAC
>JADGGM010000226.1 GCA_019689955.1 Gemmatimonadaceae bacterium | reverse complement strand
CGCCGCCCCCGTCCCCGCCTCCTGGCGTGGCGCAGGCGCCGGAGGGCGGGGCTTGCCCTCCGGTCACCACCGATCGCGAGGTGTCCCCGCCGCCGAGCGCGCACGCGGACCGCCCGCGCAGCGAGAAGGAGGAAGAAGGGGAGTACGACATCGAGCGCGCGCTCGCCGACCAGCCGGCCGCGTCGCCCGCGCCGCGCGCCACGCCCTCTCCCGCGCCAGGAACTCCCCCGCGCACGTGGAGTACGAAGGTACGCCGCCCCATCTCCGCGATGCGACGGGGCGACGACGTGCTCGTCATCTGCGACGACGGCTCGGTGTGGATCAAACGGCCGACCGGGTGGACCGAGGAGAAGCCCATCCCCGGCTCCGAGGTCGCGACGGAGCAGGCGCAGGGCCCCGGCCCCGAGCCGGGGGACGCGCCGCGCCGCTGAGCGCATTCCCGCGCGGCCGCGCTGGCCGCACGCCGCATCCTGGTGTATCGTGATCGTGACGGGGATCCCGTCACGTCTTCTTCACCTCTCGAGAGCTCGACCTATGGCTCGCTCCAATCCCGCACTTCGGGACGCTGTGTTCCGGAACGCGCTCGCCGGCGTGTCCGCCGAGCGGATGACGGTCCCCGGGACCGTCTTCAAGGCGATCGTCCTCATCGCCCTCACCACCTTCTCCGCCGGCTTCGTGTGGTCCGCAGCCGCGACCAAGCCGGGGATCACGGCCGCCGCGATCCTCGTCGGCCTGCTCGGCGGGCTGGTGGCCGCGTTCGTGACGATCCTCCGCCCGCAGAGCGCGCCGTACACCGCGCCGCTCTACGCCGTGTTCGAGGGGCTCGCCCTCGGCGCCATCTCGGCGCTCTACGCGACCGTGTATCACGGGATCACGCTGCAGGCCGTGGGGCTCACGTGCATGGTCGCGCTCGCGATGCTGCTCGCGTACCAGACCGGTCTCATTCGCGCGACGGACACCTTCCGCCGCGTGGTGATCTCGGCGACGCTCGGGATCGCGCTGTTCTACCTGCTCACGATCGTCCTGCAGCTCTTCCACGTGTCGATGCCGTTCCTCACGGACTCGAGCCCCCTCGGCATCGTGCTGAGCCTCGTGTTCACCGCGGTCGCGGCGCTCAACCTGGTGCTCGACTTCGATCTGATCGAGCGCGGGGCGCGGGGAGGCGCGCCGAAGTACATGGAGTGGTACGGGGGCTTCGCGCTCCTCCTGACGCTCGTCTGGCTGTATCTCGAGATTCTCCGGCTGCTCGGCCGCACGCGGAACTGAGCGAGCCGGAAGCTCGCGGCGTACCGCAGGGCGTCGGTCTCCACCGACGCCCTGCGTCTTCCTCCTCCATTGCTAGCCCGCGCCTTGCATCCGTCGCGGGCGATATGACGAGCGAAGGGGAGCAAGAGCGCCTTCCCGAGGCGCAGGCCGAGGCCGAGCTTCCGATCCCCCCGGTCTACGATCGGTGGCGCCAGCCGGGGAAGAGCCGGGCGGGGCGTCCGAGCCCGACCCCGCGTGCACAGGCGGAACCCCTGGCGGGGCTCGCGTTCCTGGGCCAGGCGAGCCGTGCGCTCTTCTCGTCCCTCGATTACCGCGCCACCATCGCCGAGGTGGCGCGGCTCGCCATCTCCGGTCTCGCAGACCACTGCCGCATCGACCTCGTCGACCGGACCACCGGCGTCGTGCAATGCGTCGCGGCCGCGCACGATGACCCCGCGCACTTCGCGCTCTGGCGCGAGCTCGGCTGTCCGCTCCCCGGCGGGGCGACGGAGGTCGCGATCCGCACGGGTGAGGCCGCCGTGCACGCCGCGCTTGTCCCGCCGCACGGGAAGGGGGTGGCCTGGGCGGAGGAGCGCGCGCTGTTCGCGTTCCTCTCCCCGCGCTCCCTGATCGCGGTACCTCTCGCCGGGCGCGACCGGGTCATCGGCGCGATCGCGATGGTCTCGTCCGAGGCCGGGCGCTACACGCAGACGGAGCTCGAGCTGGTCGAGGAGCTGGCATGGCGGATCACAATGACGGTCGAGTACGCCTGGCTCCACGAGGCGGAGCGCGAGGCCCGCCAGGAGGCCGAACGGGCGAGCCGCGCCAAGAGCGAGTTCCTCGCGGCGATGTCGCACGAGCTGCGGACCCCGCTCAACGCCATCATCGGCTACACCGATCTCGTCGCCGACGGGATCGACGGCGCGGTCAACGAGGTGCAGCGCCGCCACTTGCTGCGCGTGGGGCTGAGCGCGCGCCACCTGCTCGTCCTGATCGACGAGGTGCTCTCCCTCTCCCGCATCGACTCCGCCTCGCGCCGGCCGCGCGTCGCCGCCCGCGACCTCCTCGCCACCGTGCGCCAGGCGGTGGACCAGATCGCGCCCCAAGCGATGGCGAAGCAGCTCGCCCTCGACGTGCAGGCCGACGGCCCGTGCGCGCTCGTCACGGACCATGGGCAAGTCGGGCAAATCCTCTTGAATCTTCTCTCCAACGCCGTGAAGTTCACCGGGCACGGCGTGATCACCGTGACGGTACGCGCCCCCGCCGGCGAGGCGATGGTGCGGATCGAGGTGCGCGACACCGGGACGGGGATCGAGCGCGCTCATTGGGAGCACATCTTCGAGCCGTTCTGGCAAGCGGAGCAGGCCCCCGCGCGCCGGGTGGCCGGGGCGGGGCTCGGGCTCAGCGTGGCGCGGCAGCTCGCGCGCCAGCTCGGCGGCGACGTCACCGTGGAGAGTGTACCGGAGCAAGGGAGCTGCTTCGCCGTGCTGCTGCCGCGCACGTGAGCGCGGCCGCGCGTGACCCGTGAGGGGAGGGTGGCCCGGTGAAATGGTCGTGGCGGATCGGCCGCTTTGCGGGGATCGACGTCCGCATCCATGCGACGTTTCTCTTCCTGCTCGCGTGGATCGCGCTCGTGGGCTATCAGCAGACCGGTACGGCCGCGGGCGCGCTCTCGGGGGTGATCTTCATCCTCGTCGTGTTCGCGTCGGTGGTGCTGCACGAGTACGGGCACGCGCTCACCGCGCGGTACTACGGTTTCGCGACGCGGGAGATCACGCTCCTCCCCATCGGCGGGGTGGCGCAGATCGAGCGCATGCCGTCCAACCCGAGGCAGGAGCTGGCGATCGCGCTCGCCGGGCCGGCGGTGACGGTGGGGCTCGCGGTGCTGCTGTGGGGGATCCTCACGGCCACCGGCCAGGCGACGTCGGTGAGCGCGCTCATGAGCGGGAAGGCGTCGTTCCTCGCGCGCCTCATGTGGATCAACGTGTGGCTCGCGGCGTTCAACGTGCTCCCGGCGTTCCCGATGGATGGCGGGCGCGTGCTCCGGGCGGCGCTGGCGACGCGGATGAACTACGGGCGCGCGACGCACATCGCCGCCGAGATCGGGAAGGGGTTCGCGCTCGTCTTCGGGATCATCGGCCTGTTCCGCGACCCGTGGCTGGTGCTGATCGCGCTCTTCATCTGGCTGGCCGCGGCGGGCGAAGCGACGGTGGCGCAGTTCAGGACCTCGTTTGCCGGGATCCCGGTGGAGCGGGTGATGATCCGCGACGTGCGCACGCTCTCCCCCACCGACCCCCTCTCGGCGGCGATGGACGCGGTGCTCGCGGGCTTCCAGCAGGACTTCCCCGTGGTCGAGGGGGGACGGGTGGTGGGGGTGCTCACGCGGAGCGACCTGATGAAGGCGCTGGCGCAGCACGGCCGCGACGCGTTGGTGGGCGCGGTGATGCAGCGGACGTTCGAGGTGGCGGAGCCGGGGGAGGAGCTGGAGGGGGCGTTCGCGCGATTGCAGGCGTGC
Source organism: Gemmatimonadaceae bacterium (assembly GCA_019689955.1). Taxonomy (GTDB): domain Bacteria; phylum Gemmatimonadota; class Gemmatimonadetes; order Gemmatimonadales; family Gemmatimonadaceae; genus JADGGM01. The sequence goes on along the minus strand of JADGGM010000226.1, from coordinate 2,046 downwards.
CACTGTCACACCTTCCCGGTCGTCCGCGATCAGCAGCTCGTCGGCGTGCTGACGACGGAGAACGTCGGCGAGTTCCTCATGATTCAGTCGGCACTGCAGCGGGAACGGGTGTGAGGTCGGCCGCGCCGCTGCGCCGCACCGCGCCCACGCGCCGGCGCGAGGTGAGCCAGTAGCACGCGCCCACGCACATGTGCCAGTAGTGCCGCGCGACGCGCCGCGGGAAGCGGCGCGCGCGCAGATGGCGCAGCGCTTCGCCGGCGTGGTTCGCGAGATCGTCGCAGAGGCGGAGGAACATCCCGGCGTCGGCGCGCAGGAGATACTTGCACAGGAGCGCGCCGCGCCCGAGGGTGTAGTTGCGGCGCAGCCGGGCGACCTGCGCGGCGGTGCGGCGCCCGTGGTGGTGGTAGACGAGCACCTCGGGGACGTAGACGATCTTGAGCGCACGCCGGAAGGCGCGGTACAGAAAGTCCATGTCTTCGGCCCCGCCCACGCGCGTCCCCGCGCCGAGCGTCGTGTCGAACGTCCCCACCAGCTCGATCGTGCGGCGGGTGAACGCCATGTTGCACCCCGCGATCAGCGTGGAGAGCTGGAGCGGGGAGACGAACCGCTCGCGCACGCGCGAGGTGCGGATGGTGATCGGCCAGTCGCGGGGATCGTACAGCTCCACGCGTCCGCCGAGCGCGGCGAGCTCGGGGTCGCTGGCAAACTCGTTCCAGAGCGCGGTGAGCCAGTGCGGGTCGACCACGCAGTCGTCGTCGGTGAACGCGATCACCTCGCCGCGCGCCACGTGGAGCCCCGCGTTGCGCGCCACCGAGAGCCCTGGGACGGGCTCCACCACCGAGCGCAGCGGGAGCCGCGCGCGGTAGCGGTCGAGCAGGGCGGATGTGCCGTCCGTGGAGCCGTTGTCGACGACGATGAGCTCCCAGGTGAGGGCGGGGGGGACGACGAGGCGCGTCATCGCCTCCAGCGTTTCGGCGAGCGGCGCGCAGCGGTTGCGCGTCGCGACGATCACCGAGACCGCGACCGGCGAGCCGAGATCGCTCACGACACCCACTCCTCGGCGATCGCCAGCGCCTCCGTCGCCTCGGTCGCCCAGCGCGTGATGGGGCTCGAACGCGTCCACGTCTCGTAGAACTGCCGGACCTTCCCGTCCCTGTTGTCGAGCAGCACGTGCCGGATCCCGAGCAGGAGGCTCAGGATGTGCGCGTGCAGGCGGTCGGTGATCACCACCTGCGCGGCGCTCAGGAGCGCGCAGCCGCGGTAGAGCCGCTGCCGCGCGACCGGGTCGCTGATGCGCGCGTGCGGCCCGTGCAGGAGCCGCCCGGCGCGCGGCCGGTCGGCCATCTGCGCCCGCAGCCACCGCTCGATGCGGATGCTCGCGGTGGCCGGCTCCGTGATCCAATCGACGGTGGGGACGTCCGCCGGGAGGCTTCCCACCGCGCGCTCGCGGTCCGTGCGCGCGAGCCAGACGATGCGCTGCGTGGCCGGCACCGGGCGGCGGAGCGGTCCGAGGCAGAAGGCCATGTCGGGGCAGAGGACGCTCGGCGCGCGGAAGTGCTCGCGCGCGACGGCGAGGCTTCGGCGGTCGCGCAGGAGCAGCGTGAGGTTCGGGTGCGCGTCGAGGATCGCGCGCGCGCGCGCGAGCGCCTCGGGGTGCGCGAAGTGGACCGACTGCGGGAGCTGGATGATGGGCGTGTCCGGGAAGTCCTGCACCACGCGCTCGCGCAGCGCCTGCGGTCCGTGCCACGTGTCGCCGAAGTTCCCGCCGCCGATGAGGAGGATGCGCCCCGTTCCCCCCGCACCGAGCCGCGCCGCGAGCCGCTCGCGCGCGTATGTCTCCGGCGCGGCCACGTAGCACACCGTCTTTTCGTGTCGCCGGAGATAGGCGAGCGTGCCGAGCCAGAGCGCGCTGTCCCCCACGTTGGCGTGCGTCGGGAAGCCGAGGAGCGCCACACGGTCCGCCCCCGCGAGGAGCGGGTGGAGCACGCGATCGATCGTCGCGTGGAGCGCGGTGAGGAGAGGGATGTGGGCGCGGTACTCCTCGCC
>JADGGM010000225.1 GCA_019689955.1 Gemmatimonadaceae bacterium | reverse complement strand
GCCCCCGCCCGTTCCGCCCCACAGCGCCGCGCCACGCATCCGCGTAACACCCGTAGCGAGCCGCATTCGATGAGCCTCTCTTCTTCGTACGCTCTCTCCATGCCCCTCCGCCGCCTCTTCCCCGCTCTCGCGCTCCTCGCCGCCGCGCCCCTCACCGCCCAGCAACAACAGCCGGCGGCGAGCAGCTTCGATTTCTCCATCCCGAACATCATGCGCGGCCCCGAGATCGTCGGCCGGCCGCCGGAGCGCGTGCGGTGGACGCCGGACAGCAAGTGGATCTACTTCTACTGGCTCCCGCCGGGCACCGACTGGCGCGAGCCGCTCCGACCGTTCCGCGTCCGCGCCGAGCCGCATGCTACCCCCGAGCGCGTCTCGCTCGCGCACATGGATTCCGTCGGCCCCCTTCTCGAGGAGGGGAGCCTCTCGCACGATGGCCGCTGGCGTGCCGTCGAGTACGAGGGGGACCTGTTCGTCGTCGACACGCGCCGCGCCACCGCGCGCCGCCTCACGCGGACGATCGACAAGGAGACCCACCCCCGCTTCGGCGCCGATGACCGCCACGTCTTCTTCGTGCGCGACGACAACGTCTTCGCCATCGACCTCGGCGACGGCGCGATCCAACAGATCACCAACATCCGCCCCGGCCCCGAGCCCAAGGAGGAGAAGCCCGTCGGCCAACGTGCCGCGCTCGAGGCCACGCAGCGCGCACTGTTCGAGGTGATCCGCGACGAGTACCGCGCCGACAGCATCAGGAAAGCCGAGCAGGCGGCCCGCGACTCGCTCTACCCCAGAGCGCTCTATCTCATGAAGGGCGAGAAAGTCGCCTCGATCAACGTCTCGCCGACCGGCAACGCGCTCCTCCTCGTCACCCGCATCCCCGCCGAGAAACCGCGCGAGACCGACGTCCCGCGCTACGTCACCAAGAGCGGCTACGTCGAGGAGATCAAGGGGCGCGAGAAAGTCGGCGATGCGCAGGACGGCGGACGCGTCGCCTTCGTGAGCCTCCCCTCGGGGCGCGCCCGCTGGCTCCACGTCATCCCGGACGACACCATCAAGTCCCCCGCGCTCGTGCGCGTCCTCGGCTGGAACGAGCGCGGCGACCGCGCCATCGTGTACGCCGTCCGCAACGACTGGAAAGCCCGCTTCATCGAGACCGTCGACGCCGACTCCGGGCGCGTGCAGGTCGCCGACGTGCTCCGCGACACCGCGTGGGTCGACGGCCCGTGCTTCGGCTGCGGCGGATGGTACGACCACGGCCGACGCATCTGGTTCGTCTCCGAGGCCGACGGCTTCGCGCACCTCTACACCATGCGCCCCGACGGGAGCGACCACCAGCAGCTCACCAAAGGGAAATGGGAGGTGCTCGACGTCACGCTCTCGCCGGACCAGCGGTGGTTCTACCTGCACACGAGCGAGACGTCCCCCTTCGACCGCCAGTTCTACCGCATGGCCGTCACCGGCGGCGCACGCACGCTCCTCACGCCGCAGCCCGGCGGCCACGACGTCACCGTCTCGCCGAACGGCGAATGGCTGGCCGACGTCTACTCGACCGCCAACCGCCCCCCCGAGCTCTTCCTCGTGCGCAACCGCGCGGGCGAGCGCGACATGGCCCAGCTCACGACGTCGCCCACCGCCGCGTGGCTCAGCTTCCCGTGGATCGTCCCGGAGATCGTCATGATCCCCGCGTCCGACGGCGTGCAGGTCCCCGCGCGCATCTACCGGCCGAAGGACATGGGCGCCTCGCCCAACGGCGCCGGGGTGATCTTCGTGCACGGCGCCGGCTACCTCCACAACGTGCACCACTACTGGTCGGACTATTACCGCGAGTACATGTTCAACCAGTTCCTCGCCTCCAAGGGCTACGTGGTGCTCGACGTCGACTACCGCGGCTCCGCCGGCTACGGGCGCGACTGGCGCGTGGCGATCTACCGGCACATGGGCGGGCGCGACTTGCAGGATGAGGTCGACGCGTCGCGCTACCTGGAGAAGGAGTTCGGCATCCCGGCGAGCCGCGTGGGGATCTACGGCGGGAGCTACGGCGGCTTCATGACGCTCATGGCGCTCTTCACCGAGCCCTCGCACTTCGGCGCCGGCGCGGCGCTCCGCGCGGTCACCGACTGGGCGCACTACAACCACTGGTACACGTCGCGCATCCTCAATCTCCCCGACCAGGACACGCTCGCCTACCGGCAGTCGTCGCCGATCTACTTCGCCGACGGGCTGCGCGCGCCGCTCCTCATGGCGCACGGGATGGTCGACACGAACGTGGAGCTCCAGGACATCGTCCGGCTCACGCAGCGGCTCATCGAGCTGGGGAAGACGAACTGGACGCTCGCGCCGTACCCGGTGGAGAACCACGGCTTCGTGCACCCGTCGTCGTGGACCGACGAGTACCGGCGGATCTTCGATCTCTTCGAGCGCACGATCCGCCCCGCTCCGGCCGCGCAAGCGGCGGCCGGCCACGAGCAATGATCGGACGCGCCGCCTGGATGGCTCGCGCTCGCCGGCGCGCCGCCGCGGTGGGGCGGGTGCTGCGCACCGTCCTCGGCGCGCCGGACTACGACCGCTACCTCGCCCACGTGCGGGAGCGGCACCCCGACCAGGTGCCGCTCTCCCGCGCCGAGTTCGTCCAGCGCCGCCTCCGCGACCGCTACGACAAGCCGGGCGCGCGCTGCTGCTGAGCGCGCGCCGCCGCGCTCAACGCGCGGCGGCGCGCCCCGGCGCGCTCATAGCGCTCCCCGCGGCCGCCGCGAGCGCGCGCAACCCGCCGAAGGTGAACGCCGCCGTCGCCCCCACGCGGTCCCAGATCGCGCCGAAGATGAGCGATGCCGGGAACGCCCCCAGCCCGAGCGCGAGGTTGTACCACCCGAACGCCGCCCCGCGCCGCGCGGCGGGGACGAGATCGGCCACGTACGCCTTCTCCACCCCCTCGGTGAGCCCGAAGTAGAGCCCGTACGCCGCGAACAGCGCCCACGCCTGCCACGCCGCCGTCGCGCGCCCGAAGAGGAGATAGACCGCCCCGTACACCAGCCACCCCGTCACGATGAGCGGTTTCCGCCCCACGCGGTCGGAGAGCGCGCCGGCGGGGGTGCTCGACGTCGACTTCACCACGTGCAGCATCGCCCACAGGATGGGCACCAGCGCCTCGTTCACCCCGAGCTGCGATGCGCGCAGGAGGAGGAACGCGTCGGTGGAGTTGCCGAGCGTGAAGAGGAACACCACCCCCAGGAACGCCCAGAACCGCGCCCCGAGCGGGCCGCCGTTCTCGCGGCGCGTGGCCGCCGGCACGATCGTGCGCGGGACCTCCTTCACCGCGACGATGAGCACGAGCACCGCGATCACTCCGGGGATCGCGGCCATCCAGAACACGTGCCGGAGCGGGACGGTCCCCCACCGCAGGATCGCGAACGCCGCCAGCGGCCCGATCACCGCCCCCGCGTGGTCCGACGCGCGATGGAAGCCGTACGCGCGCCCGCGGATCGACGGGTCCACCGAGTCGGCGATGAGCGCGTCGCGCGGCGACGTCCGGATCCCCTTCCCCACGCGGTCGCTCACGCGGATCGCGACCACCTGCCCCACCGACTGCGCGATCGCCACGAGCGGCCGCGCGAGGCTCGCCAGGGCGTAGCCGGCGACCACCAGCGGCTTGCGCTCGCGCGCGCGGTCGGACCACCACCCGCTCACCAGCTTGAGGAGCGCCGCCGTCGACTCCGCCGCCCCTTCCACCACCCCGATCGCGCTCGCGCTCGCGTGCAGCACGACGCTCAGGAACACGGGGAGCAGCGGGTAGATCATCTCGCTCGACACGTCCGTGAAGAAGCTCACGGCCGAGAGCGCGATGACGTTGCGCCCGAGCCGCGCCCCCCCCCCCCCCCCGCGGGTGGGGGGCGGGGCGCGCCCGGGCGCCGCCGCGCGCCCGCCTTCTGCGAGATCGCGATGCCCCACGGCGACTTCCCGGCCGGGATCCGCTTCACCACCTGATTCGTCGCGAGGTCCACCACCGAGACGTCGTTCGACGGTCCGTTCGCCGTGTAGAGCCGCTTCCCGTCGGGGGTGATCGCGATCCCCCACGGCCGCTGCCCGACGGGGAAGGTCGTGAGGAGGGAGTCCGTCTCGGTGTCGATCACCGACACGGTCCCGCCGCGCCCGTTGCTGATGTACACGCGCTTCCCGTCCGGCGCCATCGCCGAGCCCATGGGGCGCGAGCCCTCCGGCATGGTGATCGTCTTCACCGGCTTGTACGTGTTCGCGTCCACCACGGTCACCGTCCCACCCATCTCCGCGGGGACGTACGCCTTCGCGCCGTCCGGGGTGAACGCCACGGAGCGCGGCCGCTTCCCGACCTTGATCGTCGCCTTGGCCGTGTTCGTGGCCACGTCGATCACGGAGACGGTCCCCCGCCCCTCGCTCGTCACCCACACTTCCTTCCCGCCGGGGCGCGTCTCCACCCCTTCGGGCTCCGCGCCCACTTTCACGGTCGCGATCACCTTCCGGCTCGCGGCGTCGAGCACGGTCGCGGTCCCGGCGTCCTCGTTCGACACGTAGATGCGCGCGCCGTCCGGCGTCACGTCGAACGACTCGGGGTCGTGCCCGCCCTGGAGCCGCCACTTCACCGCCCCGCTCGCGCGATCCACGATGGCGATCCCGTCCTTGGAGCGGTCGGGCGGGGGGAGCTTGGATTCGTCGACCCCCGGCCCGCCTTTGGGCGAGCCGCTCACCGCGACGATGAGCGTCGAGCCGTCGGGGCTCACGCGGATCCCGCGTGGGCGCTGCCCCGGCGAGATGGTGCCCACGACGCTGTCGCGCGCGGCGTCGATCACGGTCACGCTGTTCCCGTCCTCGTTGGTCACGTAGACGAGCGGGCCCGCGGGCGTGGGCGATACGGCCGACGCGGGTTGCGCTCCCTGCGCGCCCTGCGTGGAGTCCGCGCGCTGCTGCTCCGCTCCGCGGCACGCCGCGGCGCCCAGGGCGAGCACCCCGGCCAGCGCGGTCCACCGGCGCAACGATGTATTGGTCATGACATGCCTCGTGGTTGATGAGAACGCCCGGCGTCGGCTCATGCGACCCCCATGCCCCACCGCGCGAGCGCGGTCGGCAGCGCGCCGTAGCGGAGCAGCTCGTCGTGGAACACGCCGAGGGAGAACGCCGGGCCGCGCTCGCGCCGAACGTCTTCACGCAGCGCGAGGAGCGCGCGCCGCCCCACGGCCTCGCACACGCCGAGGGTGGGGTTCGCGCAGCACCGCCGCGCCTCCGCCAGCGCTTCCGCGGGGCTCAGCCCCAGCTCGCTCTCCAGGCGATCGGCCGCCGCCGCGACGCTCACTCCCTTGGTGTGCATCACGATGTCGAGCAGAAGCCGTACCGCGCTGCGCAGCACGCGATACGCGTGAAAGAACCGCTCCTCGCTCGATCCGAGCGCGCCGGACTCCGCCATGACCCATTCGGCGTACGCTGCCCACGCCGCGCTCCCCTCGGCCGTGATGAGCGCGCGTCGCACGGGGTGCGGCAGCGCGCGCGCCGTCGCGAGCTGCACGTGCACCCCCGGCACCCCCTCGCGCGCCGCCACGCTCGCGAGCTCCGCGCGCGCGAGCCCACCGCGGCGCCCGTCCGGCTCGGGCGGGGTGACGAGCAGCACGCCGTCCCCGCCCGCGTCCGCCGGCGCTCGGTACGCGAGTGGCGCGGCGATCGGCCGCAGCGCCGCCGGCGTTTCCACCACCTGCAGCGCCGCCACGGGGAGATGGACGAGCCCGCCGCGCGTGACCCGCTCCCGCATCGCGGCGATCGCCCCCTCGAGCGCACCCACCACCCCGTGCAGCGGCA
>JADGGM010000224.1 GCA_019689955.1 Gemmatimonadaceae bacterium | reverse complement strand
GTGGTGGTCACGAGCGCGGAGGGGCTCGGCGGCGCACCGTCGGGCGCGGTCCGCGGGGCGGGGTCGAGCACGGGGAGCCCGCGAAAGCGCTCGGGGAGCTCGGTGCTCCCATGCGGGAACGACGCGGTCCGTGTCCCCTGCTGCAGGCGCGTGCGGAGGAAGTCGAACATCACAGGTCGTGTCCCGCGTACGAGAGGTTGAAGCTCTTGTTGCAGAGGGGGAAGTCGGAGATCTGGTTCCCCGGGAGCGCGAGGGCGACGGCGGTCCAGTTGTGGAGCGAGGGGTCGGTCACCTTGTGGCGCCGGATCCCGCCGCGGTCATCGGTGATGACGACGTGCGCGATCTCGCCGCGCCACCCTTCCTGCATCGCCACCACCAGCTCCTCCGGCCGGAGGGCGCCGCACGGGACGCGCGGCTCGCCGCGCGGGAGCTCGGCGAGCTGCTCGATGACGAACTCGAGCGAGCGCCGCACCTCGAGCCAACGCACGAGCGCGCGCGCGTGCACATCCCCCGCCCACGCGGTGGCGACGGGGATGTGCGCGAAGCGGAAGATGCCGTACGGGTGGTCGTGCCGCACGTCGCGCGCGACGTCGCACGAGCGCGCGACGGGGCCGACGAAGCCGAGCGCGAGGCACTGCGCGCGCGGCACCACGCCGACCCCCTCGAGGCGCCCCTGCACGGAGCCGCTCTCGAACATGAGCGTCGCAACGGGGGAGAGCTCATCGCGCAGCCGCTCGAGCTTGGCGCGCAGCTCCGCGGCCATCGCCGCCGGCACGTCGAACGCGACGCCGCCGGGGCGGATGAGCCCTCGGCCGTACCGGTTCCCGGAGAGCGTCATGAGCGCGTTGAGACACTCGCCGCGCATGCGGCCGAAGAACGCGGCCGCGGGCTGATACGCGACGTCGCCGGCGATCGCGCCGAGATCGCCGATGTGGTTGGCAAGCCGCTCCAGCTCGAGCGCGAGCCCGCGGATGGTCTGCGCGCGCGGGGTCTTCCGGCTCCGCGCGAGCGCTTCGATCGCGCCGCAGTACGCGCCCACGTGCCCGATCACCGTGTCCCCGGCGATCGATTCGGCCACGAGCACGGCGCGCACGGGGTCGGCGGTCTCCAGCAACCGCTCGATGCCGCGGTGCTGAAAGCCGAGCATGATCTCGAGGAACAACACGTTCTCGCCGTGCGCCTGCAGGCGGAAGTGCCCCGGCTCGATGATCCCCGCGTGCACCGGGCCGACCGCGACCTCGTGCACCTCCTCGCCGTCGATCCTGAAGAACGGGTAGGCATCCGGATCGAGCACCACGTCGGTGCGGCAGGGGGCGCGGTGGTCGGGGAGGTGCCGACGCAGCGGCTTGAGCCACGGGTGCCCGTCGGGGCACACCGCACACTGCTCGGCGAGCTCCCGCTCGAACACGTGCGCCTGAGGGCAGTCGGGGGTGAGCGCCGGATACCGGTCGCGCACCACGGCGCTCGTGGCGCCGAGCGCTCCCCGCGCGTCGTGCGCGAGGATCGCGATGAGGCGCGTGTCGTCCCCGCCCTCCGGCATCCCGAACATCGTGACGAGGCGCCACCCGCCGCGCACCGCGCCGACCACCGTCTCGCGGAAGCGCTCCACCGGTTCCACCGGGACCGCGGCGAGGGGGATGGCGTGACGGTTGCGCAGATCCAGCTCGTCGAACGCGCTCACGGCGCCCCTCCCCCGAGCGCGACGGCGGCGCGCGCGAGCGCGTTCTGCAGCGGGCCCGGGATGTACACGCCGAGCATGAGCACGAGCGCCGCGAGCACCGTCGGCCCCACGAGGAGCCACCGGCTCTCGCGCACGCGTTCCGCGCCGGCCGGCGCCTCGCCGAGCGCCATCTCGAGCACGAGCACCGCCATCCCGATGAAGATGACTGCCAGGAGGAGGAGCATCGCCCCCGCCACCCACGGGTGCCCGCCGCCGATCGCGGCGCGCACGATCGTCAGCTCGCTCAGGAACAGCCCGAACGGAGGCGATCCGGTGACCGCGAACAAGCCGAGGACGAGGAGGAGGCCGGACGCCGGGAGCGTGCGGATCAACCCGCGGTTGGCCGCGGCCGCGGAGCTGCCGGTGGCGAGCACCACGTTCCCGGCGACGAGGAAGAGCCACCCCTTGGAGAACCCGTTGTTGATGAGATGGAGCACCGTGCCGTACGCCCCCACGCCGCCGAGGCCGAGCCCCAGCACCAGGAGCCCCATGTGCTCGACGCTCGAGTACGCGAGGAGCCGCTTCACGTCGCTCTGCCCGAGCACGAACATCGCGGCGACGGCGAGCGAGAGGAGCCCGAACGCGAGGAGCACGGGCTGCACGAACGGCCCGAGCCCCGCGGCCATCGCGACCTCGGTCACGCGCGCGACGCCGAGGAACGCGCAGCTCGTGAGCGCGCCGGCCATGAGCCCGCTCACGAGGCTCGGCGCTTCGCCGTAGGTGTCCGGCTTCCACGTGTGCATGGGGGCGAGCCCCATCTTCGTCCCGAAGCCGACGAGGAGGAAGAGGAACGCCGCGCGCAGCCACGCCGGGTGGAGCGCGTGCGCGTGCGCGACGAGGTCGCCGAGGATGAGCGGGCGCCCGGGCGCATCGAGCTGCGCGCTCGCGAGGAAGAACGTTCCGAGCAGGGCGAGCGCGATCCCCACCGAGGAGACGAGGAGGTACTTCCACACCGCCTCCAGCGAGCGCCGGTCGTGGCGGTGGAAGATGAGCGGGGCGATGGCGAGCGTCGTCGTCTCCATCCCGACCCAGAGCATCGCGAGGTGCTGGCTGAGCGCGACGAGCGACGTGGCGGCGAGGAAGGCGAGCAGGCAGCCGACGAAGCGCCGTCCCCCGCGCGGGCTCTCGCGCCGCAGGGAGCCGACGGCGTAGAGCGCGGTCGCGAGAAAGAGAACGGTCGTGAGCGAGAGCACCACGAGGCCAAGCGCATCGGCGCCGAGCCAGCCGCCCAGCGCGGGCTCGGACGGGGCGAGCCAGAGCGTCGCCACGAGCGCGGCGTGCGCGCCCGCGGTGCCCACGAGCAACCCCACGCGCCAGGGCGTGATGCGGCGGCTCGGGATGGCGAGCTCCATCGCCGCGGCGAGAACGGGGAGGAGGATGATCGCGAGGAGGCGCATCAGTCCTTGAGCTCGGCGAGGCGCGCCGAGTCGAGCGAGTCGAACTCGCGATTGATGTGGAACACGACGATCCCCATGATGAACACCGCGACGAAGACGTCGAGCAGCACCCCGATCTCGAGGAGGAAGGGGACGCGCTCGGTCTGGGTGAGGCCGAAGAGGTAGATCCCGTTCTCGAGCATGAGGTAGCCCAGCACCTGCGTGATCGCCTTGCGGCGCGTCACGAGCACGAGGAGCCCGATGATGAGCGTCGCCAGGGAAACGGGGACGATGAGCGGCTCCTTCAGGGCCGGGAGCGGGAGGTGCGCGGCGATGGCGAACGAGAGCGCGAGCGCCGCGGCGCCGAGGAGGAGCGAGGCGATGTAGCCGACGAGCGGCTCGACCTCGCGCCGCACCGACGCTTCGCGGATCGCCCAGGCGAGAAACCACGGGAGCGCCACGGCCTTCACCGCCACCGTCCCCACCGCGAGCCCGACGGCGTGCACGGAGAGCTGCGACGCGAGCAGGACGGGGAGCGTGCCGAGGAGGAACCCCTGCACCGCGACGGCGCGGATGCACGTGCGCATCCGCGTGGTGCCGAGGACGGCGAAGTCCGTGAGGACGACGAGCAGGAGGACGATCTGCGAGGCGGTGGTCATCGTCACCTGAGGAGGAGGATGATCCCGACGAGCGCGAGCGCCGACGCGCCGACGAGGAGCTGCGGGACGCGGTCGAGCCGGAGCCGCGCCATGATCGACTCCACGACCCCGACCCCGGCCGCCACCGCGCCCAGCCCGGCGACGAGCACCACGACCGCGACCGGCGCGGCGAGGGCGGCGCGCGGGACGAACACCTCGACGACGAGCGCGCCGAAGAGCGCGAGCTTGAGCGCGCTCCCGTACAGGATGAGCGCGAGGTCCGGCCCGCTGTGATCGAGGACGATCACCTCGTGGATCATCGTCAGCTCGAGGTGCGTGGCCGGGTCGTCGATGGGGACGCGCGAGCACTCGGCGAGGAGGAGGACGAAGAGGCTGATCCCGACGAGCGTGAGCGAGGCGCCGGCGTGCGGCCACGCGGCGGCGAGGGGCGCGCCGAGCATCCCCGAGAGCGACAGGTCGCCGGTGGCGAGGACGAGCGCGATGAAGCAGAGAAAGAGCGCGGGCTCGGCGAAGGTGGCCACCGTGACCTCACGACTCGCCCCCATCCCCTCGAAGCTCGAGCCGGTGTCGAGCCCGGCGAGCACGAGCGCGAACCGCCCGAGGGCGAGCGCCGCTGCGAACGCGACGAGGTCCCCCGCGAAGTGCGCGGGCGCGGCGCGCCCGTCGAGCGGGAGGAAGAGCGCGGCGACGAGGAGCGAGCCGAGGACCACGACCGGCCCGACGCGGAACACCCACGTCGTCGTCGTGCTGTAGACGACCCCCTTCCGCACGAGCTTCCAGAGGTCGTAATAGAGCTGGAGCACCGGCGCGCCGCGGCGCCCGGTGAGCACGGATTTCGTCTTCGTCGCGATCCCGGGGAGCGCGGGTGCGACGAGGAGCAGTGCGGCCAGCGATGCGAACGCGCCGGGAGTCACGGGACCCGCCCCGAGCGGATGATCACACCCACCTCACGGGAAGAAAGAGGAGCGCAAGCAGCACGAGCACGGCGACGACGATGTACAGGAGCCACGCCGACACGCGCGTCTGGTGGTACGCGCGCACGCGCGCCGCGAGGCGCGCCATGCCCCGGAACAGCGGCTCGTACACGCCCGCGAGCACGCGATCCGCGGTCTCGGAGCTCCACGCGACGGCCACGGGGCGGGGCTCGCCGGGCAGCCCGCTCGGCGCCAGACGCTCGTGCGTCCTGGTCCCGAGCAACGGGTGCAGGAGGCGCGTCACGGGTTCGCCGAACGAGGTCGAGCTGTACTGCATGACCGGGGTCGGCGCGGGATAGCCGCACCCCCACGTCGGCCCGCTGCACCGCGGCGCGCGGCGCGCGGCGAGGCCGCGCAGCGCGAGCCCCAGCGCCACGGCGCCCATGATGAGCGGGAGCACGACGGCAATCGGCCGCAGCGCGTCGATCGCGGGCGCGACATCGGCGCTCGGCGCGACCACCTTCACCGCGGCCGCGAGCGCCGATGCGACGCGGCCGGGCACCGCCGCCACGGCAACGCACGCGGCGGCGAAGAGCGCGATCGGTGCGCGCATCGCCCACCCCGGCGACGGTGCGGCTGCCGCCTCGGGGGTGCGCGGCGTGCCGAGGAGCGCGATCCCGACCAGGCGCGTGAAGCACGCGACGGCGATCGCCCCCGCGAGCACGATCGCGGCGATCGCGCCGAGCACCGCGACCGCGTTCGCCCCGCGCAGCACAACCGCCCCGGCGAACGACGCGCGCAGCAGCAGCCACTCGCTCGTGAAGACGTTGAGCCCCGGGAGCGCGGCGATCGCCGCGGCGAGGAGGACGAGCGCTCCGCCGACCACCGGCCACCGCTGCAACAGCCCGCCCAGCGCGTCCAGGCGCCGGCTTCGCGCGGCCTGCGCGACCGCACCGAACCCGAGGAAGAGCGGCGCCTTGGCGAGCGCGTGGTTCCAGAGATGCAGGAGCGCCGCGGTCCACGCGAGCCCCGCGAGCGTCGAGCTCCCGAGCCCGGTGCCGAGGAGCGCGAGGCCGAGCGCGAGCGTCGTGATCCCCGCGTTCTCCACGGTGGAGTAGGCAAGGACGCGTTTCACGTCGCGCTGCGCCAGCG
>JADGGM010000223.1 GCA_019689955.1 Gemmatimonadaceae bacterium | reverse complement strand
GAGTTGTGTATAAGAGCCAGGCCTCGGGGGCCCGGGTGTGCAGCCGGGGATCCATCCGCAGGTCGTCTTCGGCAACCTGAAGAACCCATACGTGGGAGACAAGACCGCCGCCGCCGCGGGGCGCCAACTCTTCCTCGCCTACAACTGCTACGGCTGCCACGGCGGGCGCGCGGGGGGCGGGATGGGCCCGAGCCTCCGCGACAGCACCAACACGTACGGAACGAGCGACGCCCAGCTCTTCGCGACCATCAGCGAAGGGCGCCCCGCCGGGATGCCGGCGTGGGGCGGACGCATCCCGGAGAACCAGATCTGGCAGATCATCACGTACATCCGCACGCTCCGCACGCCGCAGGAGCCAGATCGCGTGCAGGTGGCGCGGAACGAAGTGCCGATGACGAAACGATGACGCGTCGCTCCCTCCACCCGTCATGGCGCGAGGCCGCCATGGGCGGCGCGTCCGTCGCCCTGGCCGGGTGCGCGACGGCGCCGTCGGTGCTGCGCCCGGAAAGCGCGCCGCAGCACACGCTCGCCACGCTCGGTTGGTGGCTCATCATCGTCGGGTCCGCAGTCATCGTCATCGTCCTCGCCATCGAGCTGGTCACGCTCCGCCACCGCGGCCGCACGGTCGCGGACACGCCGCTCGTGGCGTCCCCCGGGAGCACGCGCGGGATCGTCGTCGGGCTCGCGATCACCGCCGTGGTCACGCTCGCGTTCTTCATCTACAGCGCCGTGGTGCTCGGCGCGACCGAGCGGCCGCGCGGGCGGCCGGGGGCGAAGATCGAGATCATCGGCCATCAGTGGTGGTGGGAAGCGCGCTACCTCGGCGGCACGCCCGATCAGGCGGTCGCGACCGCGAACGAGCTGCACATCCCCATCGGCGTCCCGGTGGCGCTCCAGGTAACGTCGGCCGACGTGATCCACAGCTTCTGGATCCCCCAGCTCCAGGGGAAGATCGACGTCATCCCCGGCATCCGGAATACCTTCTGGATCCGCGCCGACACCGCCGGGACGTTCCACGGGCAGTGCGCCGAGTTCTGCGGGCTGCAGCACGCGCACATGATGCTCACCGTGACCGCCGAGGACGCGCGGAGCTTCCAGCGCTGGCTCGCCGCGCAGAGCGCCCCCGCCGCAGCCGCGCCGCCAAGCGACACCGCAGCCGCCGCCGGGGGGCGCGCGTTCATGAGCTCCGCGTGCGCGCTCTGTCACACCGTGCGCGGCACCGGCGCGCACGGCATCCTCGGCCCCGACCTCACACACGTCGCCAGCCGCCACATGCTCGGTGCCGGCGCCGTGCGCAACACCCCCGGCGCGCTCAACGCCTGGATCACCGACGCGCCCAGCCTCAAGCCCGGCGCCGACATGCCCAGGATCGACCTCACCCCTGCCACCATGCACGCGATCGTCGCATACCTCCAGACCCTGCGCTGACGGAGACCGACATGGCGACGGCGACGACCGAGCGACTCACCGAACGGCTCTCCGACCTCTGGGAGACCCCGCACACCCTGCGCGGCGTCCTCGGCACCGTCGACCACAAGACGATCGGCAAGCGCTACCTCGTGACCGCCTTCCTGCTGCTCATCGCCGGCGGGATCGAGGCGCTCGTCATGCGCGTGCAGCTCCAGGTGCCGAACAACCACGTCCTCTCCCCGGAAGGGTTCAACCAGGCCTTCACCATGCACGGCACCACGATGATCCTGTGGTACGCGCTCCCCATCCTTTCCGGGTTCAGCAACTACCTCTTCCCCCTCGTGCTCGGCGCGCGCGACATGGCGTTCCCGCGCCTCAACGCGTTCAGCTACTGGACCTTCCTCTTCTCCGCCATCTTCCTCTATACCGGCTACGCCGTGGGGCTCGGGCCCGACGCCGGGTGGTTCGCGTACGCGCCGCTCACCGAGCTCCGCTACTCACCCGGGGCGAACATGGACTACTACGCCCTCGGGGTCATCTTCCTCACCATCTCATCGACCGCCGGCGCGGTCAACTTCATCGCGACGATGTTCAAGATGCGGGCGCCGGGCATGTCGCTCGGCCGGCTCCCGCTCTTCGTGTACGGCACCGTCACCGCCTCGTTCTCGATCATCTTCGCCCTCCCCGCGCTCAGCGTCGCCTGCGCCTTCCTGTACCTGGACCGGCACTTCGGCACCCGCTTCTTCGATCCCGGCGCCGGGGGACAGGCGCTCCTCTGGCAGCACCTGTTCTGGATCTTCGGGCACCCGTGGGTCTACATCATCGTCCTCCCCGCGCTGAGCTTCATGTCGATGGTCATCCCCACCTTCGCCCGCCGCCCGATCGTCGGCTACGCGTGGAACGCGCTCGCGGTCGTGATCACGGGGATCCTGGGCTTCGGCGTGTGGGTGCACCACATGTTCGCCACCGGCATCCCGCCGCTCGCCCTCACGTTCTTCGGTGCCGCGAGCATGGCGATCGTGTTGCCGAGCGCGGTGTCGATCTTCGTGTGGCTGGCCACGCTGTGGTACGGCCGCCCAGTCCTCACCACCGCGATGCTGTTCGCGCTCGGCTTCATCATCCTGTTCGTCATCGGCGGCGTCAGCGGAGTCGTCACCGCCGCCGTCCCCTTCGACTGGTCGGTGACCGACACGTACTTCGTGGTCGCGCACATCCACTACGTGCTCATCGGGATCAACGTCTTCCCCGTGATCGCCGCGTTCTATTACTGGTTCCCGAAGATGACCGGGCGCTTGCTCAACGAGGCGCTCGGGAAGTGGAACTTCTGGGTGATGTTCATCGGCTTCAACCTCGGCTTCTTCCCGATGCACATCAGCGGCCTCCTCGGAATGCCGCGGCGCATCTACACGTATCCCGCGGGGCTCGGCTGGACCGCACCGAACCTCATCACGTCGATCGGCGCGTACCTCTTCGCCGTGGGCGTCCTGCTCTTCCTCGTCAACGTCTTCTGGAGCCTTCGCCGCGGCGCCATCGCCGGGAACAACCCGTGGGACGCCGCCTCGCTCGAGTGGGCCACCACCTCGCCTCCCCCGGCGTACAACTTCGCCGTGATCCCCACCGTGGGGAGCCGCGAGCCCCTCTGGGAGGAGCGGCTCGGCCTCGGCCGCCTGAGCCGCATCGACGAAGGCCCGCCGCTCGACAGCGACCGCGTCACCCTGCAGACGTCCACGCTCGACGGTTTCCCCGCCGCCGTGCAGCGGATGCCGGAGGACACCGTGATGCCGTTCCTCACCGGGCTCGCGATCCTGGCGACCTTCTACGGGCTCGTGACGACCGCGTGGTGGCTCGCGATCGCCGGAGGCGTGTTGACCTTGGCCGCGATCCACGCCTGGCTCTGGCCAGTGCGCACGATTCGGGAGGTGTGAGCGATGGAAGCAGTGCATACGCTCGACGGCGTCCCGATCGCGCGGATCCCGCTCGACGGGCGCGGCCACCGGGCGACCGGGTGGTGGGGGATGATGTTCTTCATCATCACCGAGGGGACGCTCTTCGCCTATCTGCTGTTCAGCTACTTCTACGTCGGTGCGCAGAGCCCCACCTGGCCCCCGGGCGGCCCACCGGAGCTCACCCTGGCGATCGTGAACACCGTGATCCTCGTCGTGAGCAGCATCCCCATGCGGCTCGGCACGCTCGCGATCAGGCGCGCGTCGCGCGGAGCGCTGGTGGCGTGGGCGATCGTGGCCGCGCTCCTCGGCGTCGCGTTCCTCATCATCGAGGCCACGGAGTGGAGCCGGAAACCGTTCCGGATGTCGACCGGCTCGTACGGATCGCTCTACTTCACGGTCACCGGCTTCCATTTCGCGCACGTGGTGGTGGGGCTGCTCCTGATCCTCGAGATCGTGTGGCGCGCGCTTGCCGACCGGGTGAGCGCGGCCCGTCCGCTCGCGGTGGAGACGGTCGGAGCGTACTGGCATCTCGTCGGGCTGGTGTGGCTGTTCGTCTTCTTCACCATCTACGTGAGCCCGTATCTATGGTGACGGTGCGATGACGGTGCCCACGGCGCGGAGCGGCAGGCGATGACGACCGCGGCGACGCATCGGGCGAGCGTGGGGCTCGGTCCGCTCTGGTTCGCGCTCCTCGCCGGCCCGGTGATGTGGAGCCTGGCCGAGTTGGTCGGCGTGCCGATCAGCGCACAGTCATGCTTCCCCGGGATGTTCCCCCTGCGGGAGCCCGTGATCGGGAGCGGAGTCCGGTGGGTCACCGGGCTCTGGCTGCTCATCTCGCTCGGCATCCAGGTCGCCGCGGTCGTCGTCGCCATGCGGAACTGGCGGACGGCGCGCGAGGACGAATCGCCCGACGATCAGGTGGGGATCCGCGTTCGGTTCATGGCGTTCTCCGGCATCATCTCGAGCCTGCTCTTTCTCGACGCGCTCGTGCTCACCGCGCTGGGGATCGTGCTCATCACGCCATGCTTCGGGTGACTCGACGATGACGGCCTCGTTCCGGCGCAATTGGCGCTCGCGCGGAGCGCGGTACGTCCCTTCCTTGCTCGCGGGCTCGGCGCTCATCCTCGCCGCGTGCAGCGGGAAGGCAGCGCGTGCCGCCGCACTGCGAGGAAACCCCGACGCCGGGAAGGTCGCGATCGCGGCGTACGGGTGTGGCGCGTGTCACACCGTGCCCGGGATCCGCGACGCGCGCGGCCTCGTGGGCCCACCGCTCGATCACTTCGCGCGCCGCGGGTTCATCGCCGGGCAGCTCCCGAACACGTTCGACAACCTCGTACGGTGGATCGAGTCGCCGCAGTCGGTGGAGCCGGGGACGGCGATGCCGGACCTCGGCGTGCCGGAGCCGCTGGCGAGAAACATCGCGGCGTATCTGTACACGCTGCAGTGAACGCGGGCCGGTGAGCGGGGGGGGAGATCTCGCCGCTGTGTGACACCGGTTGACGCCCTTGCCTGCCCCCGCGCCGATCCACCACGTGATGTGCTCCCCCCCAAGATCGCGGCGCGTACCAGCACGCGCACAGCCCGCGGCGCGGTGAGCGGCGCGCCTCCGGGCCGGCCTCGGCGGCGTGGTTGGCGCACACGAATAACGATTTGCCGATCCCGGTACTGTCATCGCGCCGCCGGACGGGTTCCTTTGAATGAACGAGCACTTCGATCATTCGGGCCGCCGTTCGGCGAGTGAGCGGCCGTCACTGCCCACGAGCGTCCCGACACCGGGACCGCACCTCGGAGCTCGCATCGTCTCGTTGAACGGCGCGCCCGGCCGGAGCGTGCCGCTGCGGTATGGGCCTGAGTCGACACGAATCTCTGACGGCAACTCTCGATGCAACGGCCGGAGCGGAGCTCGCGCGGCCGCGCACGCGGGCGAGTGGGGCGTGGCTCCGGCTCCCGCACACGGGCGGCCCTCGATTCGTGGCGATGGGTCCGATTGGGATGTTTGGCCTATGGGGC
This sequence comes from Gemmatimonadaceae bacterium, assembly GCA_019689955.1. Lineage (GTDB taxonomy): Bacteria > Gemmatimonadota > Gemmatimonadetes > Gemmatimonadales > Gemmatimonadaceae > JADGGM01. The sequence goes on along the minus strand of JADGGM010000223.1, from coordinate 467 downwards.
GTGGGGCATGTCCCGGTCGGCGTCTTCGGTATGTGCGTCCGCCGGTGCCGCGACACGGGCGCGGACTCGCGTTGGCGTATCGTTTTCTCGCCCGTTTGGGCGAGTCAATGGTCTAGTCTAATGGATGCCGCGGTCGAAGGGAGCTCGCGCGAGGTCCCGGAGCGCCATGGGCATTGGAGCATGTTCGTTCACGAGCACCTACTACCTGGACGGAGATCTCGTATGAAGAACGTCACGGTCCCCGGGATGAGCGCTTTCGGTCCACAGGCGCGCGTTGCCGATCTGGACGAAAGGATGATTCATCCGACCGCCATGGACGTGGAGACTGGCATCGTGCTGCCTCCGCCGCTGGAGCCGCTGATCACGGACGGGTACTCTGGGCGGGTTCGCCCATCCGAGCCAGTGGTGACCGCAGAGTCCGGGGGGCGGACGATATTGGTGCACGTTTCGGATCAGAAGCTGTATAC